>NZ_JAILWL010000037.1 GCF_025698965.1 Roseibium sp. | reverse complement strand
ATTCACGTTGCGTGCCGAGCTGGGCATTGGCGTAGATCCGGATTTTCAGATCGCCACCAGTCGCCTCTTCCAAGCGTTCGGCCATGAATTCCATGGACTTGTGCAGCGGATGATCTTCCGGGTTGTTGTGATTGAGACGCAAGGTCTTGGCATTGGCGGCAGAGCCCAGCGCGACGACGCCTGCAGCCAGAACGGCCGCCAGCTTTACAAATTTCGACATGAATTCCTCCCAAATGCAGCCTCGGCCGCCTGATCCCTGCTCGCATATTGAGCCGATCCCGGCCTCGGTTCTCGCAGCCAATGCTGCTGCGGATGGCGAATTGTTCGTCCAATTTTCAAAATCAGTCAACCTTTTTTACGAAATTGGTTGACCAATTTTATTTCATGGCGCATTCCTTACGCCGTCGAATTCCGCCGACGCACCTGCTTCAATGGGCTCCGGGTTCGGCTTGGGAGGAAAAACGTGGCTATCATCACCAGAGGCGTCGACATTGTCCTTCGTCTCGTCATCACCATCGCATTCGCCATTCTGGTCGCCTGCGTCATCTGGCAGGTGTTCTCGCGTTACGTGCTTGAAAGCCCGAGCACTGTCACCGACGAAATGGCACGCTTTCTGTTCATCTGGGTGGCGCTTCTTGGCGGGGCTTACACACTGGGACAGCGGCGCCATCTGGCCATCGACCTGTTGCCCATGATCACCAGGGGCGGCCTGCGCCTTCTCATCAATGCCGGGATTGTTGCGGCTATCGCCGTCTTTGCGGCACTGGTGATGATCTATGGCGGCCTGGACCTGGTCACTCGCACCCTGGAGACCGGGCAGGTTTCACCCGCACTTCGAATTCCGATGGGTCTTGTCTATGTCGCGATCCCGTTTTCCGGATTTTGCATTTTCTACTATTGCCTGACCTTTCTCGCCGACCTCTTCCGGGATGGACGCGGACCGAACGATCAGGAAGGCGCGCCGACCGCCGGCGGACCGTTGGACTAGGGGTAGGGGTAATTCATGGATATTCAATCGGTCCTGGTCCTGTTCGGGACCTTCGCGCTTCTCATGATCCTGGGAGTGCCGATCGCCTTTTCGATCGGTCTGGCGGCATTTGCCACATTCCTTTTGTTCATGTCTTTCGATCAGTCGGTTTACATCGTCGCGCAGCAGATTGCCTCCGGCCTCGACAGTTTCACATTGCTCGCAATCCCGTTCTTCATTCTGGCCGGCAATATCATGAATCGCGGCGGTATCGCGATCCGCCTGATTGAATTTGCCAAGGTTCTGGGCGGCCGCCTGCCGGGTGCGCTTGCCCATTGCAACGTTATCGCCAACATGATGTTCGGCTCGATTTCCGGATCTGCCGTTGCTTCTGCTGCGGCTGTCGGCGGCGTTATGGCACCCCTCCAGAAAAAGGAAGGCTATGACCCAGCCTACAGCGCAGCGGTCAACATCGCGTCTTGCCCGACCGGTCTTCTCATTCCACCAAGCTCCACCTTCATCGTCTATTCCCTGATCACCAACGGCACATCGGTCGCGGCCCTGTTCGTCGCCGGTTACATCCCTGGAATCTTGATGGGACTCAGCCTGATGCTGGTCGCAGGGATCATCGCCAAGCGCCGTGGTTATCCGGTTGCTCCGCGGCCAAGCGGCAAGGAAGTGGTCGCAAAAGCCGCCGACGCCATGCTGCCCCTCGGTCTGATCGTCATCGTCATGGGCGGGATCATCGGCGGCATCTTCACAGCCACGGAAGCATCGGCTGTTGCGGTAGTCTACACGCTGTTCCTCGCGGTCATCTGGTATCGTGAAATCTCATGGCGCCAACTGCCTGGTATCATCCTGGAAAGCGCGGTGACAACGTCCATCGTTCTTCTGATGATCGGTTGCTCGATTGCAATGTCCAAGGCCATGGCCTTTGCCGACATTCCCTATTCCATTTCCGATGCATTGCTGAGCCTCTCCGAAAATCCACTCGTGCTGCTCCTGATCATCAATCTTGCGCTGCTTGTCGTCGGCACTTTCATGGACATGACGCCTGCGCTTTTGATCTTCACGCCGATCTTCCTGCCTGTCGTGTCGGACCTCGGCATGGATCCGGTGCATTTCGGCGTGGTCATGACATTCAATCTGTGCATCGGCATCTGCACGCCGCCGGTGGGCTCGGCCCTTTTCGTCGGCTGTTCCGTCGGAGGGGTTAAAATTGGTCAGGTGATCAAGCCGATGCTCGGCTTTTATGGGGTTCTGGTCGGCCTGCTGCTGGTCGTCACCTATGTGCCATCGCTCAGCCTGTTTCTTCCCCGTCTTTTGCTCGGCTACTAGGACTTTTTCATGAAAGCGCTGAAAAGCTGGAAATTCGTTGAACGAACGGACAACGGGTTTGTTCTTGAGGTCGAACAGGATCATCGCTTGCAGGTCTCGGTTCTGGAGCCAGCGTTGATCCGGGTCTGCCTTTTGAAAGACAGCGAGTATCGACTGGATCGCACCTGGGCAATCGCACCGTCTGAGGACGTCCCATGGGAAGGGCGTCACCGGGATGATGTGACCGGCTTTTCCAGCCCCCGGTTTTCCCTCGTCCGGTCGGAACAAGATGTGGTTCTTGAAACCGACAATCTGCGGCTGACTATCGACAAGCCACTGACCCTGACCTGGGAGTGCCGGGTGTCGAAGGTCGACGATTGGCAGGAAATCGCCACAGACCGACCGCAAAACGCATACATGATCGGTAGGAAGGACCACCGCAAGCAGCATTTTATGCGTCGCTTTCAGGATGAGCGCTATTATGGTCTTGGCGAGAAAAGCGGAGCCTTGGAGCGATCTGGCAGGCGCTATGAAATGCGCAATCTGGATGCCATGGGCTATGATGCCCGCACGACTGACCCGCTTTACAAGCACATAGCCTTCACGATCACCGATCGAGGTGCGCTCGGCGCATATGGTCTCTACTACGACACCCTGGCACCGTGCTGGTTCGATCTCGGCAACGAGAAAGACAATTACCATCCGCCGTTCCGCGCATTTCGTGCCACAGATGGAGAGCTGGATTTCTATTTCAGCTGGGCTCCCACTGTCCTGGACGTGGTCAAGCGCCACCATTGGATGACCGGTGGAACGGCGTTCATGCCTCGTTGGGGCCTTGGTTACTCGGGATCTTCCATGGCTTATGCCGATGCGGAGAACGCCCAGGAACGCATGCAGGCTTTTCTTGAAAAACTTGATGAGGAAGACATCCCTTGCGACAGTTTCCAGATGTCTTCGGGCTATACCGCCATTGAGGGCAAACGCTATGTCTTTCACTGGAATACAGACCGATTTCCCAATGTCGAGGCAATGAGCGGATCTTATTCGGACGCCGGAGTGCATTTGATTGCCAATGTCAAACCGGTGCTGTTGGAGGACCATCCTCTTTACGGTGACGTGAGAGACGATGGTCTGTTCATCCGGGACAGCGAAACAGGCGATCCGGAACATTCGCCATTCTGGGACGGGAACGGATCCCACCTGGATTTCACCAATCTGGACACAATCTCCTGGTGGCAAAAGAACTTGAGTGAAAAGCTGTTTGCCAAAGGCATTCCCTACACGTGGAACGACAACAACGAGTATGAAGTCTGGGATGATGAAGCGGTTTGCAGCGGGTTCGGCAAACCCATCCCGGTGAATTTGATCCGCCCCTTGCACAGTCAGTTGATGACCCGGGCGTCTCACGACGCCCAGCAACACAACCAGCCTGAAAAACGTCCCTATCTGATTTCCCGTTGCGCTGCCCCGGGAACACAACGCTACGCACAGACCTGGACAGGAGACAACTTCACCAGTTGGGACTCGCTGCGCTGGAACATTCCCATGGGGCTCGGGCTCAGTCTGTCGGGCTTTTACAATATCGGCCACGATGTCGGCGGGTTCGCAGGCCCCCGGCCAGAGCCGGAATTGTTTCTACGCTGGGTACAAAACGGAATATTCCACCCGAGGCTCACAATTCATTCCTGGAACGACGACGGCACCGCCAATGAAGCCTGGATGTATCCGGAGATCACGCCACTTGTTCGAGACGCCCTTAAGCTGCGTGCGCAGCTGATCCCCTATCTTTACACACTTCTCTACCAGGCCGTGACCGCCGGTGAACCTATCCTCAGGCCGCTTTTTCTCGATCATCCGGATGATGCCAATTGCCGGAACACCGAATTCGATTTCCTTCTCGGCAGAGATCTTCTGGTTGCGACAGTCGTGGAAAAAGCTGCAAAACACCGCAAGGTGACGCTGCCTGCCAACAAAGAGGGCTGGTGGGCATTTGGCGGCGGCAACTGGTATCCCGGCGGCGAGATCATTGAAGTCCCGGTGTCCCTTGAGACCATCCCACTCTTTGTGCGCGGGGGCACCGTACTGCCATTTGCTGAAGCAAATCCACGCGCCGATGCAGGATCGGATACGCACCGAACATGGCGGATCTATCCGCAACCGGACGCGGGGCCTCAGCGCCATTCTCTGGCATATGACGATGATGGTGCTACGATCAGCGCCCTTGACGGCAATCACACACTGACTGCGTTCGAACTTTCGCGCAAAGGGCGCGAAAGTCACCTGAGATGGCTGCGATCGGGCACATGGCAACCGAACTTCGATGCGGTTGAGCTCTGGCTGGCCGGTTCCGACCCTCTGGTCGTCAACGGAATGCCCGCTTTCAACGGATCCAAAATAGCATTCAGTCTGGCAAAGAAATCATGACCGACAAGTCCAATCAAATCCAGCACATCACCTATGACCGAGCAGATCTGCGGCCCAGATTGCTTCACATCGGCTTCGGTGCGTTTGCCAAAGCACATACACTGGTGTTTCACGATGAAATGTTGCGCCATGTAGAAGGCAACTGGGGTGTCGTGGTCGCCCGGTTGAATTCCGGTGCTGATGAACTCACGGAACTGGACCATGCCGACTGCATCTATTCGGTCGGTGAAATGTCGGATACGGACCTCCTTCTGCGCGAAGTAGGTGCCGTCGTCAAAACGCTTCATCCGATGCGAGACGGTGTGAGCGCACTTCTTTCCCAGATATCGAGCCCAGAACTTGCAGTCATTACCCTGACCATTACGGAGAAGGGCTATTGCCTTTCCGGCGACCATCTGGATCTGGAACATCCCGGTATCGACCGGGATCTGAGGTCTTCCTCTCGTCCAACAACGTCAATTGGAGTCATTGTTGAAGGATTACGATTAAGGCAAGAGGCTGGACTGGGCGGTGTTACTGTTCTTTCCTGCGACAACCTTCCGTCCAATGGCCATCTGTGCCGACGTGCCATCCTGGAATTCTCAAGGAAAATCGATCCCGCCTTGCACAGCTGGATAGAAACGAATTGCCGGTTTCCCTGTTCCATGGTGGACCGCATCACCCCGGCCATGACCGAGGCATCCTTCGACAGGCTCGAAAACGCGCTCGGACGACCGGATCCCAACGGGATCCTGTGCGAACCTTTCCGCCAATGGGTGATCGAGGACAGTTTTGCGAGTGAACGACCTGCCTGGGACCTGGCCGGTGCGGAATTTGTCACCGATGTCGCTCCATTTGAAGAAATGAAACTGCGCCTATTGAACGGAACGCATTCCTTTCTTGCTTATCTTGGAGCTCTGGCCGGCAAAGAAACGATTGCGGATTGCATGGCCGATCCCGTCTTCTTGACTGCGGCAAGAAAACTGATGCTGGACGAACAGGTTCCGACGCTTGAAGTACCTGAAGGTGTTGAAGTTTCCCGCTATGCAGACAGTCTGATCAACCGGTTTTCAAATACGGCGCTGCATCACAAAACCACACAAATAGCGTCTGACGGCAGTCAGAAACTGCCGCAAAGGCTATTGGATTCCATACGCCGACACCTGGAAACCGGACATCCCTGGCCACTGTCCGCACTCGCGGTCGCCGGCTGGATGCTTTACTGCCGCGGTGTCTCGGAAGCCGGAGACCCATTGCCCGTCAACGACCCGCTTGCAGGTCAGTATGCTGATTTTGCAGCGGACAGCGATGGCCCCGATTATGTGAGAAAAATGCTGTCCCTCTCCCCGGTATTCGGAAGAGACTTTCCGGGATCTCCGGCCTTTGCAGATGCGGTTCAAGGCGCGTTTGAACGTCTTCGGAAAGACGGTGTATTGAAGACCCTGTCCGCAACACTCTAGATCAGACCCAGTTCAACCTGTCAGGATCCATAATGACTGCCCCTTTTCTTGGCCCGGATTTCCTGCTCGACACACCGTCGAGCCGCCGCCTTTACCACGAGGTCGCAGCCTTGCTCCCGATCGTGGACTTCCACAATCATCTGGATCCGGCAGCCATCGCTGACAACCGGACCTGGAACTCCATCGGCGAGATCTGGCTGGAAGGCGACCATTACAAGTGGCGGGCCATGCGGTGGAACGGTGTCGAAGAGAGCCTCGTGACCGGACCTGCCAGTTACCGGGAGAAATTCAACGCCTTTGCAGAAACGATCCCACATTGTCTGGGCAATCCACTTTATCACTGGACACATCTGGAACTGCGTCGTTACTTCGGCTGGGAAGGGGTTTTCGGGCCGGAAACCGCCGGCGAGGTGTGGGAGGTGGCGAACGCGCAACTGGCGCAGCCAAGTCACAATGCTCGTGGTCTGCTCGCCCGGATGGATGTCAGCTATGTCGGCACAACGGATGATCCGTGCGACGATCTGAAATTTCACCAACAAGCCCAGAACGACCCTGATCTCGGCTTTGTCATCGCGCCAAGCTTTAGACCCGACAAGGCCTTCAAACCCTCGACAAAGGGCTTTGCCAGCTATTGCCGGACGCTGGCAGATGTCTCCGGGAAAAAAATCGAGCGCTTTGACGACCTGGTGGATGCGCTTCTCACCCGACTCGATTTTTTTGTCTCCCTGGGGTGCAAGGCAAGTGACCACGGTCTGGACGATTTGCCACCATTTTCAAAGCGGAGTTCCAGCGAACTCGACATCATCCTGAGAAGCGGACAAAACGGTTGGCCGATGTCGCCCCAGGACGAGACGGACTTCAAGGCGGCACTCTTGATCGAACTCGGCCAGGCCTATGCAGAACGCGGCATCGTCATGCAATTGCATATCGGCGCCAAGCGAAATCAGAGCACTCGTCTTTTTGAAAGGCTCGGGCCGGACACCGGCGGCGATTGCATTTCCGACGGACAAATTGGTACGGCGCTGAACGCGTTGCTCGACCAGATCGATCAGCGCAAGGGCCTGCCGCGCACGATCCTTTATTGCCTGAACCCCTCCCTGAATGAGTTGCTCGTGACGATTGCCGGAAACTTTCAGAACGGATCGGAGCCGGGCAAAATTCAATCCGGCCCGGCCTGGTGGTTCAATGATCAGCTGGACGGCATGGAACGGCACTTGGTTCAGGTGGCGCAAATGGGGCTTTTGTCCCGATTTGTCGGCATGTTGACGGATTCCAGATCGTTCCTTTCCTTCCCGAGGCACGAGTACTACCGACGTCTTGTCTGCCGCATGGTTGGCCAGTGGATCGAGAACGGCAGTGTTCCGAATGTACCCGCGCTGACCGACGGCATGATCAAGCGTATCTGCTATGAGAACGCAAGGAATTGGTTCGTGGAGGATTAGATCGTCAAAGGGCCTGTTTCGCCGGACAACTCATCACCATCGGTCTGGTCATGCCGCAATGATCCCGTGCACATCGATCACTTGCATACCCGCATTTCCTGCTGCCTCAATCCCTTGCGGACTGTCCTCAAAAACAAGACAAGCCGACGGTTCCACACCCAACTTTCTGGCGGCTTCCAGAAAAAGATCCGGGGCTGGTTTGGGCAGAGCAACATCTTCAATCGTGATGACGGTGTCAAAAACCGGCAAGAGCCTGGTTGCCTGCAAAGAGGCGACCACGGCCGACCGGGGCCCTCCGGAAGCCACCGCCATAGGCTTTTGCCCCCGTTGCCGACGGGCAATATCGCAAACGGACGTGATTTCCGGAACCTTGCCGATATTACGGTGGAGGGAAGACCGCATATCAGACACCGCCCGATTGCGGTCAAGCCTGACGTCATGCTCAGTCTCGAAGGCATCCAGGAGGACCTGTTCGGACAGGCCGGCACGTTTCAGATACCAGTCCCTGGTCATGACATATCCCGCGCTCCTGAAAGCGTGTTGCCAGGCCATCGCATAGAGTTCCGGCGTGTCCACCAGTGTCCCGTCGCAGTCGAAAATCAACGCACCTGCACCGGAAACAAGCGTCTCCAGATCTTCTTTTTCGGAAGGCTTTGCGATTTCCGGCATCAATCCAGCCCCAGACTTGACTGCCGTTTGATCAATTCAACGTCGTAGCGTTTTCGGTCGGGCGGACGTTTTCCGTCCACGATCCAGGCCAACATTACCTCCGCAGCGCGTTTTCCGAACAGACCGGTGTCGCAGCGCACGGAACTGAGCCGGGGATATACGAGCGAACTCTCCTCAATGTCATCAAAGCCGACGATCCTGAAATCCTTGCCGACCTGCACACCGGCTTCCGCAAATCCGCTGAGCATACCTAACGCGACCAGATCGCTGAAACAGACCGCTGCCTGCAGGTCCCTGTGGTCTTCATGGATTCGTAGCGCCACCTCGCGGCCATAGGCGCGCGAGGGACGTCCATGAAAGGCCCTGGGTGCCAAGGCGTTTGACGCCATGACCTTGCTGTAACCGGACATTCTTTCCAAAGTGATCGGTCTGTCTTCCAGACCGCCGACAAAGGCAATATTGCTGCAGCCAAGGTCTATCAGATGGTTCGTGGCCAGTTCACCGCCGGAGGCATAATTATGCGACGCAAAGGGAAAAAGATCGGTTCTTTCGTCCAGTTGTCGAAGCACCTGCATGGTTGGAATCCCAGCGCGTTCAATGCGATCAATTGCGCTCTTGTCTCCGGTATAGGTCGGTGAAATCACAAAAGCTGACACGCCATGCTCGATCATGGAATCGATCACCTGGGTCTGGATCTCCGGGTCCTCGTCCGTGTTGGCAATGACCGTCGAATAGCCTTTGCTTGCAAACATCATCTGCGCGCTTGCGGCAAACTCGGTAAAGAAGGGGTTGCGCAGATCGTTGATTATGAGTCCGATCAACCCGGAGGTTGCTCCGCGCAAACCAGCGGCCGACCGGTTATAGACATAACCCAGCTCTTCAATGGCTGTTGCAACATCCTTGCGGGTTGTTTCCTTGACCAACGTTGAATTCTGCAGAACCAGCGAAACAGTCGACTTGGAAACACCCGCCTGTCTTGCCACATCCAGAATTGTTGGCCGCTTCTTCATAGCTATCCGATACCGTGCAGTTTCAACAACAGCGCCATCCGTTCAACGGCGACATCCGGCTTTGACAACAATCGCGCCTTGTCTGCAAGCCTGAAGACCTCTGCATAGTGGGTAATTTCCCGTGACGACTGGAATCCGGCAGGCATGACGAAGTGGCTCTGGGCATCGTTCAGCCAGGCCAGAAAGGCGATTCCGGCCTTGTAGAACCTGGTCGGCGCCTTGAAGATCTCCCGACTGAGCGGGACCGTCGGCGCAAACAGCGCGTGATATGTTTTCCGATCATCCTCCGCCAGTGCCTCAAGCGCCTGACTGGCCACCGGTGCTATCGCCGCGAAAGCTCCAAGCAAGGCGTGGGAAAAGTGTTTGCCGTCACCTTCGATCAGATCCGCATAATTAAAATCGTCACCGGTATAAAGATGGACGCCATCCGGTAAACGTGCGCGGAACGCTTCCTCATGCGCCTGATCAAGAAGCGAGATCTTGATGCCATCGACCTTGCTTTTGTGAGCCTTGATGATTTCAAGAACAGCATCCGAAGCTTCAGTCACATCACTGGAACCCCAGTAGCCCCGCAGTGCCGGATCGAACATGTCTCCCAACCAGTGCAGGATGACCGGGGCGGCAGCCTGCTCGATCAGTTTTCCATAGACGCCGGCATAATCCTCCGGGCCCGCACTGATGGCCGGAAAGGCACGGGAGGCCATGATGATCACCTGGCCACCGGCTGCTTCGATGGCTTCCATCTGTTCGCTGTAGGCAGCAAGGATGTCGTCCGTCGTCTTCAGATCTGAAAGTGCAACCTGATCCGTACCCGCACCGCAGGCAACCCGCGGCTTCATGGGGTGTGCCTTGGCGTCTCGCATGGTCCGCTCAACCAGTTCCTTGGCCGTTGGCCAATCCACCCCCATGCCGCGCTGTGCCGTATCCATCACTTCGGCCAAACCAAGTCCCTGGTCCCAGAGCCAGTTCCGAAAGCGAAGCGTGTTGTCCCAATCGACAGCCGGCGGACCTACCCACGGATCGCGTTCCGTCAGCGGATCTGACACGACATGCGCGGCGGCAAAGGCGGTTCGCGTCAGGGGAACTCGAGGCGCGCGAGGAATGAGTGCCTTACCGGTCAGATGATAGTCTTCCAGTCGGTTTTCGTAAGTCGGCAGGGTGAGCATCAAGATCTCCAAATAATTCGGTCGAACCGCCGCTCAAGGCGCGACGGGAATGTCCAGAACGAGAATGCCGTCCAGACCGCCAACCGCGTTTGCGACAAGCTTGGCCCCAAGCGCCTTGTGATCGGGGTGGGTTTGATAGGCTTCCAGAGCGTCCCAGTCCTCGAAGTCGACGACAAAGCCATGCATGTAGCCGCGTTCGATCTTTTCCGGGCTTTCACTTCGGCCGGAGGTGATGTCCCGGATGCCTGGCACCTGCTTTTCAATGACGCGCAGTTCGGCGAAAAGGCCGGCGATGATTTCTTCTGAAACGCCGGGTTGGAATTTGATGAGTACGATATGTCGGATCATGAAGACGTCCCGTGGTCCTGGCGGATCATGTCGGCGGCCTTCTCGCCGATCATGATGGCCGCTGCGTTGGTGTTGGAGGAAACGACGGACGGCATGATCGACGCGTCGACCACTCGCAAACGTTCCAGCCCGTTGAAGCGGAGTCTCGGATCGACAACCGCCTGGTCGTCCGATCCCATGCGGCAGGTCCCTGCCGGGTGGTGCGAGGTTTTGGAATGTTCGCAGATGAAGCGGAAATAATCCTCATCCGTTTTGACATCGGGGCCAGGAAGGCGTTCGGCCTTGATGAAACGCTTCAGCGGTCCCTGGGAGAGGATCTCCTGTGTCAGCTTCAACCCGCGGATCGACATGTCACGGTCACGTGGATCTGCAAGATAATTCGGATCAATCAAGGGAGCATCGTCCAGGTTGGCGCTCTGCAGGCGCACGGTTCCGCGTGAGCGCGGGCGCAGGTAACAGGAATTCAGCGTAACGCCGCCATCCGGCATGGCTGCGACGCCGGATTCAATTCCCGTTCCGAGACCGAGATGAAACTGCAGGTCGGGTGATCTCGCTTCAGGATCAGCATACCAGAATCCGCCTGTTTCAAAGAGACTGGAGGCAACCGGTCCCTTTCTTGTGAAAAGATATTGAAGACCAGCCAGTGCGGACCAGTGAACCTTCGCGTAGCGGTCGTATGTATAGGGACCGCTGACTTCGCAGATACAATAAAGATCCAGGTGGTCCTGAAGGTTCGATCCGACTTCCGGTTGATCCAGAACCACATCGATCCCGAGGCTTTGCAGATGATCTGCCGGACCGATGCCTGAGAGCTGCAACAGTCTTGGAGACCCGATTGAACCGGAGGACAGGATCACTTCGCGTGCGGCGGTCAGCTTCGTGCCATCAGCAAGTTCGACGCCCCTGGCGATGCCGTTTTCAACACTGATCCGTTGGACCTGAACACCCCTGTGCACATGCAGATTGGGACGATTGCGATTTGGTGCCAGGTAGGCCATTGCCGCGGAGGATCTGCGCGCGTTTTTCTGTGTCAGCTGATAATAAGCGACACCCTCCTGCTTTTCTCCGGTCACATCCTCGTTGCGTGGAATGCCGAGCGCCTTGGCCGCTTCAAAATACGCCTCGCAGATAGGCAGTGGAGCTGCGGGCTGAGAAACACCGAGAGGTCCTCCCTTGCCGTGATACCTGTTGTCGTAGGTGTCATTGTCTTCCGCCTTTTTGTAATAGGGCAGAATATCCTCATACCCCCAGCCATCACAGCCCCGCTGGCGCCACTCGTCATAATCCAGCGCATTGCCGCGCGTGTAAATCTGCGCGTTGATCGAGGATCCGCCACCAATGACTTTCGCCTGGGTATAGCGAAAAATGCGGTCGTTCATGTGTTTTTGCGGAACGGTATGCCAACCCCAGGAACCAATGCCCTTTGTCATTTTCGCAAAGCCGGCCGGCAGATGGTAAAACGGATGCCGGTCGCTGCCTCCGGCTTCCAACAGCAGCACTTCAGCATCAGAAATTTCGCTCAACCGAGCGGCCACGACAGAGCCCGCACTGCCGCCGCCGATGATGATGAAATCGTAGCCTTTTTTCATGGTCATCTCTTATCGGGTTCTAAAGCCTGGGAATCGCAAGACCGCCATCGATGTTGATGACGCTTCCGGTGGCAAATGCCATCTGCCCTTCGGCGATGGGAATCACAGTGGAACCGATATCGGACGGTTGTCCCCACCGGGCCGAGGGAACAAGGCCACCTTCTATGCGGGCGGTGTATTTGTCTTTCACTCCCGCGGTCATTCCGGTTTCGATGATGCCCGGTCTCAATTCAAAAACACCGATGCCGTGAGGCGCAAGGCGGACGGCGAACAGCTCCGCCATCATCGCCGCTCCCGCTTTGGAAATGCAGTATTCGGCGCGTTCGATCGAGACCATTGCAGCGCTGACGGAGGTCACGAAAGAGATAGAGCGATAGGTGTCCGCCGGTTCTTTCAACATGCGCCTGGCCGCTTCCTGCGCCAGGAAATAAGCCCCTCGCAAATTGACGCCCATAACGAAATCGAAACTGTCCGGCTTCAGATCGAGCATATCGCCGCGCACGTTCGCCGGAACGCCTGCGTTCGAGACGAATGTGGTCACTGGCCCGAAACGATCTTCGACCTGATCAAAAAGAGAAGCACAATTATCGATGTTCTGGAGGTCATGAGTGAAATACGCGGCCTTGTCGCCGAGACGTTCCAGAGCGCCGATGACTTCCGAAGAGTCCGGCCCGGAGCGCGCAGCCAGCGCGACCTGATATCCAGCGCCGATCAACGCTTCTGCAATGCCAAGGCCGATGCCTTTCTGGCCTCCGGTCACAAGCGCAATCTTGCTCATTCTGCGAGTTCCTGTCTGATGGTCCGGGCCGCTCTCAAGGCAAGAGCGGCCACTGTGAGGGCGGGATTGACAGCCGCCGATGTCGGCAGGACTGCGGCGTCGGCGACGAACAGGTTTTTGTGGTCCCAGGACCGGCAGTCGGGATCAAGCACGGATGTCGCCGGATCGGTCCCCATGCGAACCGTGCCGCATTGATGAGACGGCACCCGGCCGTCAAACATGCGGGACAGGACAATCGGGAACCCGGCCCTGCGCAGTGTCTTCTTTGTTTTGGCCACGAGCCGGCGATGTGCTTCCATGTTGGTCCGCTGCCAGATCAACTGGATCTTTCCTTCTTTGAGCACGACCCGGCTTTCCGGATCCGGCAGATCCTCGGAAATGAGATAGAGATCGAGTGCGTGGCCCGAGATCCAGCGGGCGGCAGACATGGGCAATTGAGGCACCTGAATTTTCAGAATATCCGGTGTCACCCGTCCGAGGAGCTGAACGTTTCCCAAAGGTTTGCCGCCGTTGCCATCGGACAGATACCAGTCATTGATGCCAAAGGTTTTCTGGTAGACCGCATTATTGCGGAACCGAGGATCGATCGCGATCATCGCGGTGGCATTGTGGTTCATGAAGCAACGGCCGACATAGCCGGAACTGTTGGCGATGCCTGATCTCAGAAGCAGCGCTGCGGTCTGAACGGCACCGGCACAAACGGCGACGAGTTTGGGACGCAGACGGGTTTCGGCGCCGTTCTTCTCGTAGACTACTTCTTCGATACGCCCGGATTGCAGATCGGCATTCAGGCAGGTCACTGTGGCACCGGTAACCAGTTCGACATTGTCATGCACAAGCGCGGTTGCAAGACCGCAGGTTTCGGCATCCATCTTGCCGCATCTGAGATCCGGATAGCCATCCCATCCGGTTTTTCCGGCGGATAACCATCGGTCGATGTCGACACCAAGCGGCAGGCTGAAAGGTTTGACACCTGCCTCTTCCAGACGGTGCCTTGCGATCCGAATGGCGTCTTCGTCCGGGACCGGAGGAAACGGGTAGGCTGCCGCGTGCGGTGGTTCGGAAGGATCCGATTTGGCGTCTCCTCTCACGCGGTAAAGGCTTTCGGCTGCGTCGTACCAGCTGGTCAATTCCTCATAGCCGAATGGCCAGGCCGGAGAGATGCCATCGTGATGTTCTAGGTCACCGAAATCTTCCTGCCGATAGCGGATGAGCACCGCTCCAAAAAGCTTGGAGTTTCCGCCGACATTGTAATAGTTTCCGGGCTCGAACTCCCGGCCATTTGCATCGAGCCAGGTTTCGCGCGAGCGGAAGGCACTGTTTGTATAAATTCGCCAGGGGTCGCGCGCGGGTGCATCATCGGGAATCTGGTAACCGCGTTCCAGGATCGTGATTTTCGCGCCGGACGAGGCCAGGCCCGCCGCAAGGGACGCACCACCCATGCCGCTGCCGATAATCACGATATCCGGTTCGGTGCCCATCCCTCACGCAATCCTGTTTTCAGATTTAGGGTCGAAAGCGACGGCTTTTTCCATATTGAATGCGAATTTGAATGTTTCGCCTGCAGTGACCGGGACGTCTGCCCTGAAGCGTCCTGTGACGTCTTTTCCGCTGATCTGGCTGACGACGAATGTGTCGGATCCGGCCGGTTCGGTGACCTCGACGGGAGCCTCGACCAGATGGACGGAGCTTGAGTTGCGGTCGGCGCCGTCCTTGTCGGTGATCGCCTCGGGTCGGATGCCCAGGATGATATCGCGGCCGATGCTGGAGGCGAGTGTGCCGTTGGCAAAGGGGATGGCGGCGCGTTTGCCGTCGGCCAGGCTGACCTCGGCGGCGGGCCTGCCGCCGTCCTCGACCACTTTGGCCGGGAACAGGTTCATCGACGGCGAGCCCATGAAGCCGGCGACGAACATGTTGGCCGGGTTGTCGTAGATCTCCTTCGGCGTGCCCAGTTGCTGGACATAGCCGCCATACATGACCGCGATGCGGGTGGACAGCGTCAGGGCCTCGATCTGGTCATGGGTGACATAGACGATGGTGGTGCCGAGCTTCTGGTGCAGCTTCTTGATCTCCGTGCGCATGTCGACCCTGAGCTTGGCATCCAGGTTCGACAGCGGTTCGTCGAACAGGAACACGTCCGGCTCGCGCACCAGGGCCCGGCCCATGGCCACCCGCTGGCGCTGGCCGCCGGACAGCTGTCCCGGCTTGCGGTCGAGCAGATGACTGATCTGCAGCAGGTCGGCCACCTGGGCAATGCGCTTTTCCCGCTCCGGCTTCGGGATGCCGTGCATCTCCATGCCGAAGGAGATGTTGCCGCCAACCGTCATGTTCGGATAAAGCGCGTAGGACTGGAACACCATGGCGATGTTGCGGTCGGCCGGCTTGATGCCGTTCATGTTGCGGCCGCGGATGGCGATCTCGCCGGTGGTGATGTCCTCCAGCCCGGCGATCATGTTGAGCAGGGTGGACTTGCCGCAGCCGGACGGGCCGACCAGGACCAGGAACTCGCCTTCCTCGATCGAGATGTTGGTCTCGTGAAGAACCTGGACCGGGCCATAGGACTTGGTTGCCTGCTTGATGTCGAGAAAGCCCATGGTGTTATCCTTTTACTGAGCCGGCCATCAGGCCGCGGACGAAGTACCGGCCCGCAACGATGTAGACGAGAAGAGTGGGCAGCGCCGCCATGATCGCGCCGGCGAAATGGACGTTGTATTCCTTCACCCCGGTAGAGGACTGCACCAGGTTGTTGAGAGCAACGGTCATCGGCTGGCTGTCGAAGTCGGAGAAGGAGGCGCCGAACAGGAAGTCGTTCCAGATATTGGTGAACTGCCAGATGACGCAGACCACGGCAATCGGACCGGAGGACGGCAGCAGGATACGCCAGAAGATGCGGAAGAAGCCGGCGCCGTCGATCTGGGCCGCCTTGACCAGCTCGGTCGGGAAGGCGGCATAGTAGTTGCGGAAATAGAGCGTGGAAAAGCCGATGCCGTAGACGAAGTGCACGAAGATCAGTCCGGGCACGGAACCGGCCAGGCCCATCAGGCCGAGCATGCGGGCCATCGGGATCAGCACCATCTGGAAGGGAATGAAGCAGCCGAACAGCAACAGGCCGAAGAGAATTGTCGCTCCCTTGAAGGTCCACTTGGTCAGCACATAGCCGTTGAGCGCCCCGACCAGGGTGGAACAGGCCACCGCCGGCACCACCATGATGATGGAGTTGAGGAAGTAGGGCCTGAGGCCGGTGGCCTCCACGCCCACCTGGGCGCTCGACCAGGCGCTTCCCCAGGGGGCCAGCGTCCAGTCCTTGGGCAGGGCCATCATGCCGCCGGCGGTGATCTCGCCAAGGGGCTTCAAGGAGTTCACCACCATCACGTAGAGCGGCAGCAGATAATAGAGGCAGAAGAAGACCAGCAGCACATAGAGGAGGATGCGGGCGGGCCTCAGGCCAAGTCCGGATGTCTTGTGGGTCCCGGACAGGGCGGCCGGGGCGATCGCCCGGGTGTCGGGAGTGTCGGGAGCGGTGCTCATGCCTTTTTCTCCCTGAGTTCGGACCACAGATAGGGCACGATGATGGCGGCAATGGTCATGAGCATGATGACGGCGGAGGCCGCGCCGATGCCCATCTGGTTGCGGGTGAAGGTATAGGAATACATGAAGGTGGCCGGCAGCTCGGTTGCCGTTCCCGGACCGCCGCCGGTCAGCGCGATGACCAGGTCGTAGGACTTGATCGCCATGTGGGCGAGCACGACAAAGGCGGACATGAAGGCCGGGCGCAGCTGCGGGATGACGATCCTGCGGTAAAGGGCGAAGGTGGAGGCGCCGTCGATCTGGGCAGCCTTGAGCATCTCGCTGTCAATGCCGCGCAGGCCCGCCAGGAACATGGCCATGACAAAGCCCGAGGTCTGCCAGACCGCGGCGATGACGATCGTGTAGATCGCCATGTTGCGGTCCTTGATCCAGTTGAATTCGAAACCGGTCCAGCCCCAGCCCTGGACCACCGCCTGAAGGCCGATGCCCGGATCGAGGAACCACTTCCAGGCCACCCCGGTGACGATGAAGCTGAGCGCCATGGGATAAAGATAGACGGTGCGGATGAAGCCCTCGGCGCGGATGCGCTGGTCGAGCAGGATCGCCAGGAGCAGCCCGAGCGCGCAGCAGACCGCGATATAGAGCACGCCGAAGATCACCAGGTTCGACACGGCCGTGTCCCAGGCGCGGATGCGAAACAGGTTCTCGTAGTTCTGCCAGCCGACCCAGCCGAAGGAGGGCAGGATGCGGCTGTCGGTAAAGGACAGATAGAGCGTGAAGGCAATGAAGCCGTAGACAAACACCGCGACGATGGCGACCGTCGGGCTCAAGACCAGTTTGGGCAGGGCATCGCGCAGCCTGTCGGCAACGGAACCGCGCGCGGGCGCCGTATCAAGGTAAGACATTTCCAGTTCCCCGACTTGGAGCGTGGCCAGGGATGAGGCCATCCGGATCACGCTCCAACTCTTGATGTATCAACGCAAGGTCAGATCAGGATCCCAGATCGGGATCCCGGATCAGATCTCAGGATAAAGAGCGGCGGCGGGCCGGCGCTCTTCAGTCGACCCTTACTTGTTGATCTGAACGGCGGTCACCAGTTCCTCGACTGCGGTCTGGCTGTCATATTCGCCGTTGAAATGGGCGGTGATGACGTCATACATGGCGTTCTTGATTGCCGCCGGGTTGGCGTGGCCATGAGCCATGGAGCCGTAAAGGTTGCCGCTGGCAGCGGCTGCCTTCAGATCCGCCATGCCCTTCTTGCCGCAGGCATCGAACGCCTCGTCGGAGACATCGGTGCGCGCCGGCACCGACCCCTTGACCACGTTAAAGGCCGACTGGAAGCTCGGCGACAGGATCGCGGTCGCGAGCGCCGCCTGTTCCTTGCCCACTTCCGGACCTTGCGCGAACATGGCGAACTGGTCGGCGTTGAAGGTCACCTGCTCCTGGGTGCCGGGGAAGCGGAAGCACAGGAAGTCCTGGTCCGGGACCTTGCCCGCATTCAGGAACTCGCCCTTGGCCCAGTCGCCCATCATCTGGAAGGCGGCATCGCCGTTGATGACCATGGCGGTCGCCAGATTCCAGTCGCGGCCGGAGAAGTTGTCATCCACATGAGAGCGGATCACGGCCATGCGGTCGAAGGCTTCCTTCATCGTGTCGGAGCCCAGCGCGTCCTCGTCCAGCTCGATAAAGGCCTTCTGATAGAACTCAGGACCACCGGTGGCCATGGCGACAGCGTCAAAGACGGTGGCATCCTGCCAGGCCTGACCGCCATGGGCGATCGGGGTCTTGCCGGCCGCCTTGACCTTGTCGAGAGCGGCGACAAACTCGTCCCAGTTGGCGGGAACCGCTATGCCGAGCTCGTCGAGAATGGCCTTGTTGGCCCAGACCCAGTTGGTGGAGTGGACATTGACCGGTGCGGACACCCACTTGCCGTCATGCTTGGCGAATTTCTGCAGGGCCTCGGGCACGACATCGTCCCAGCCTTCCAGGCCGGCCTGGATGTTGAGATCCGCCAGCGCGCCTTCATTGGCCCAGTCGAGAATGTCGAAGCCCAGCATCTGGACCGCAGTCGGCGGGTTGCCGGACGTTACCCGGGCACGCAGCACGGTCATCGCCTGCGAGCCGCCACCACCGGCAACCGGCATGTCCTGCCAGCCAATGCCCTGGCTCTCAAGATCCTCCTTCAGCACATTCAACGCGGCAGCCTCGCCGCCGGATGTCCACCAGTGCAGAACTTCAACATCTTCAGCCTGAACACTCGTGCTCGCGACAAACAGCGCCGCTGCCGACACCATCATTTTTGTCAGATTACGCATGTATTTCCTCCCTAACTTACGTAACAACATCCCTTGCCGCACAGCCTCAGGCCGAGCGCGGGTCAACCCAAGGCGCGCGCGTGCGTCCGATGCGCATCGTCACGGTTTTCACCTCGAGAAACTCTTCCAATCCGTATTTGCCCAGTTCCCGGCCCTGACCGCTTTCCTTCACACCGCCGAAAGGCAATTCGGCGTAGCCGTCCATCCAGGTGTTGGTCCAGACGGTTCCGGCTCTCGCCCTGCGGGCAAATTCCAGGCAGGTGTGCACGTTTTCGCTCCAGACACCTGCCGAGAGACCGTAGTCAGCGTCGTTGACCAGATCGATCGCTTCATCAAGTGTCCTGAAGGTCAGAACCGCGAGGACCGGGCCAAAAACTTCCTCGCGAGCAATCGGCATGTCGCCCGTCACCTTGGCAACAACGGTTGGTTGGTAGAACTGGCCGCTCATGCCCGGTACCGAAAGAGTTTCACCGCCCAACCGGATCTCGGCTCCGGCGTTCGCGGCGTCACGCACATACGTGTCGATCTTGGCCTGGTGTTCCGGTGTGATGATTGCACCCACCTGTGTTGACGGATCGAGCGGATCGCCGAACGGCACCTTTCGCGACAGGGCGACAGTGCGTGCGAGCACCTCTTCTGCGATGTCTTCATGCACAATGATGCGCGACCCTGAATTGCAGCATTCGCCGGCATTGAAATAGACCCCGAACACGATCGCATCGATCGCGCTATCGAGATCCGCATCCGGAAAGATCACCTGCGGATTCTTTCCGCCGAGTTCCAGGGAGACTTTCTTTAACGTACCGGCAGCCGCCTTGACGATGGCCTTGCCAACTCCGGTCGATCCCGTGAAGGTCACCATGTCCACACGTTTGTCCGTTGTCATGGCTGTGCCCACGGGATCTCCAAATCCAAGCACGATGTTGACGACACCGGCAGGTATTCCCGCTTCGAGGCAAAGCTCTCCCAGGATCACGGTTGTTGCCGGTGTCATTTCCGACGGCTTGATCACTGCCGTACATCCGGCGGCAAGAGCAAACGGCAATTTCTGCGAAACGATCAGGAACGGAAAATTCCAGGGCGTGATGATCGATACAACTCCGATCGGTTCTTTCAGAACCAACCCCAACATGTCGCTTCCGAGCGAATTGTGGCTGTCACCGTGCATTGTGCGGGCAACAGAGGCGGCGAACCGCCAGATATCTGCAGCCCCTTCTATCTCGGCCCTTGCCTGACTTATCGGCTTGCCTGATTCCAGCGTTTCCAGAAAAGCGATCCTTTCACGCTCCCGATCGATCAGATCGGCAATTCTTAAAAGTAGCGTCGCGCGATCCTTGCCGCTGGATGTGGACCAATCGCCTTTGTCGAAGGTTCGTCTGGCTGCGGCCACGGCGGCGTCAACGTCTTGTACGCCTCCCTTGCTCGCGCGGGTGACGACAGTTCCATGTGACGGGGAAACCCGTTCGAAAACTGTTCCGTCGCTGCTGTCCCGCCAAACACCATCAATCAGGTGGCGGGCGATGAAAGGCTCATCAGGGATCTGTGTTTCACTCACGGAAACAACGTTCAATTCGATCATGTGTCTTTTCCAGAAAAATTCGGTTTGCGCTTTTCGCGAAATGCCGTGACGCCTTCGTTTCGCTCGTCCGTCGGACTGATCATTCCGGCCCCGAGCGCCTCAATCATCGCATTGCGGTCCTCACCTGCGGCCGCGTGGATCATGTATTTGGCCACTTCAACGGCTTGCCTGGACTTGGTGCCAAGTTTTTCAGCGATCTCGAACGCGGTCGCCAATGGATCATCGGAAACCTCTGCAACGAATCCTGCCGAATGGGCACGGTTCGCCGAAATGCGTCGACCGAACAACGCCATTTCCTTGACCACCGCTTCACCGAGTAAACGGACGAGGCGCTGTGTGCCGGACCAGCCCGGTACGATACCGACACCAGCTTCCGGCAAAGCAAGCGTCGCGCCGGGTGACATCACGCGGATATCAGCGGTTGCCGCGAATTCCAGCCCACCACCGAATGCGTGTCCATTGAGGGCTGCGACGGTGGGCTTCGACAGACGCGCCAGGCGGTCGAATGCACGGTGACCATCGCGCACCCAGTGGCGCGCAAAGTCCCAAGGGTCCAGCTCGGACCACGCCAGAATGTCGGCACCTGCGCAAAAAGCCCGGCTCTCTTCAGCCGAAACAACAACGGCGCGGATAGACGCATCTCTTTCGAGCTCTTCGCAACAGGGCTCGATTGTCTTCAGCATCTCGAGTGTGAAGGCATTGAGTTTCGCCGGATTGTCGAGACGCAGCTCGGCAATGTCGCCGTGTCGAATGAGATGAAGTGCGCTCACAGGCTCAACTCCATCGGTGCGTTGCGGAGCAGTGCTTTCGGCATTTCCTTCAAGGTGTTGGCAAGACGGATACGCCCCATTGAGGCATCGACGATGTCGCGACCGGGATCGATGCCGGGCATGATTTCCGTAGCAATCAAACCACTGTCGGTCAGCTGAATAACGCAGCGTTCGGTGATGTAGGTGACATCCTGTCCAAGGTCCCGGGCACGCCGTCCGGAGAAGGTGACGTGTTCGACCTCGTCGACCATCTTGGTGAATTTTCCCGGAGACTTGACCGTCAGACCTTCATCGGTCAGTTCCAGATCCGCCCCGGCCTCGAACAGGCCGGAAAAGACGATCTTTTTCGCATTTGCCGTGATGTCGACAAAGCCACCGCA
>NZ_JAILWL010000369.1 GCF_025698965.1 Roseibium sp. | reverse complement strand
GAAGCTCGGAAGGATTGGACGGCATCGGCACCGGAGCGACGCTCATTTACCCCGATGGCAACATTCTCGGGATCAGCCGCGATTATCCGCATGCTAAGCTGTTCAACCCGGTACACATTCTTCAACAACACGGGCTTTCGCGATGATGGAACGAAAAGGCCGTTTTCGGCACCAGTCCCTGCAGGACAAAAAGTCCATTCAGAAAATGCTGGATGCCGTCAAGCGCGGGATATCAAAAGGCGAACTGCAGTTCGGCGACGAAACCGGAGAAATCATTCTCGAGCCGCACGGGCTCATGAACCTCAAAGTGACCGCGACGATCGAGGACGATCAGTCCAGGCTCGATCTGCGCATAACCTGGAGCAATGGCGGGTCCGGCAACAGGGACAATGGTACGTTGAAGGTCAAGGGCGGCTGACAACCGCATTGCTTGGCATGCAAGCATCGCAAAACCCGGGCGGCATACCGCCCGGATTGCTTGGAAACTCCGGTCAGGTCAGCGCAGAGGCCGCTGTCCGAATGTGTTGATCGTCTCCAGGCGCTCCAGATTGACGATCGCCGACAACATCAGACGATCCTGGCTCCAATCGGCCGGTTTCTGGATTGATACGGCTGAAAGCAGAACAACGGCGATCATCGGCACCACTGCCAGGCAAAGAATGCCCCAATGCGGTCGCAACCTGTCGGTTTCGAGCAGCGCCTCTACCCGGCGGCGAAGCTTTTGAGCAGGCGAACGGCGCAACAAGCGATCCTGAACTTCCAGCAAAGCCACTGCAGCGACATTGCCCTGGCGCTCCTGCCCGAGTTGTTCCTGCTTCTTTTTCAACCCCGCCTGCGCTGCGCGCAACAGGCACATGCAGTAGGCCTTCAGGTCCACCTGCCTGCTTTCGGCAACCTTTTGATCGCAGGCCAGTTCCCGCAACCGCTCGACCTCCGACTTCCAGACATAGAAGAACGGGTTCCAGAAGAACAGCGGACGTAAAAGTTCAAGACCGATTTCCCAATTTACGTCACCTTGCCGCAGATGCTGGAACTCATGCTTGAGCACCAGTTGCAGGTCGTCTGGCTGCGCCAGAAGATCCGAAGGGATGACGACATAATGACGAAACAGGCCACGTGCTGAAAAAGGCACCAGCGCGCGATCGGACAGAAGCAGTTGCACCTGTCCATTGCGGCGCCATTCGTGACATGCGGACAGCATCCTGTTGAGCCGCACGAAATTGGCAACCAAGCGGGTACCGAACCATGCGAAACCGGCCAACAGGAACAGCGCGACACCCATGCCGAAGCCAGGTGTCATCGTCAGAACGGCTTCCGAATACCGGCCGCGCATCCCCAGGAGAGACTGAAAGTCCTCTGCAGGAATAGCGATACCACCCTGCAGATACTGGGAAACAACATAGTCGGACAAGTTCACAGAAAGAGCCGCCGGCACGACTTGCGCCATCTGCATGTGCTGATGGACAGCAACAGCAGCCGGAGACAGAATGATGATAGCGAATAAGCCGTTTAACAGCCCGAGCTGCACCGTGAAGGCAAGTTTTCTCCCATGACGAGCCATCACCAGCTTAACCGCCAGCCACACCAAGGCCGTCACGGCCAGGGTGATATTCAGATCGATATAGATATCGAATATCTGGTTAAGTAGCGTCATCTGTCCTCCTCCTGTCCAGCAACGCTCTAATTTCCTCCAGATCGTTCCCTGACAGTTCGTATTCATCGACAAGCCGGGCCACGAGGGACGCAGGTGTGCCGTCGAACAGTTTGTCAGAAAGATTTCTCAGAGAACGGGACTGGTAGGTATCCTTGGTCAGCCGAGGGGAATAGATGAATGTTTTGCCTTCTTTCCGGCTGTCCACGAAGCCTTTTTCATCCAGAATCCGCATGATGGTGGCGCACGACGTATAGGCCAGTTTTCTCTCCGGCGGCAGACATGCCAGGATGTCCCGCACGGAGCCCTCGCCGATCTTCCAGAGTTCCGTCATGAACTCCAGTTCGACTTCGGTCAAAAACTCGTTGCTTTTACGCTTTCTCATTATAGCCCTGCGCCATTGCGGTACGGATGTGGCCAGGAGCGAGAGATATCCAGAATGGATTTGATTAACGTTCTCTCCCCCCAACGCTCCTATTCATGCACCATAATGTCAAAAATTACTATTCATTTAGTCGTCAAACGGTCAAAGCCATGCCCCTTGAAACAAGGGGCATGGCAATTTTTTCAAACTTTCCAGAAGCAGAAGACACCCCAGCCCATGCTAAGTGCAATCGGCCACCAGAGCGGATACCCGATCAGCCCGAGCCAGGCCAGGAAGATATACGCAGATCCGAGCAGGGTAATGAAAAGGCGGTCGCCGCGGGTCGTTGTAAGTCCCAGTACCCCCCGGCGGGCATCGCCGCCGGGAAACTTGATTTCCAGAACCGTCAGGATCGCAATCGCGGTGAAGATCCCGACAAACAGGAGCGCGGTCGGCCAGGTCCATGCCATCCAACCAAGCATTACACCCTCCCCAGGGCAAAGCCCTTGGCAATGTAGTTACGGACAAAGTAGATGACGATGGCGCCGGGAATGATGGTCAGGGTCCCGGCGGCCGCCAGAAGCCCGAGTTCATAGCCCGCGGAGGAAGCGGTCCGGGTCATCACGGCGGCAATGGGTTTGGCCTCGACTGCAGTCAGCGTCTTGGCAAGCAGCAACTCCACCCACGAAAACATGAAGCAGAAGAACGCTGCCACACCGACACCGGACTTGATGGCCGGCAGGAAGATGGTGACGAAGAAGCGCGGAAAGGAATATCCGTCCACATAGGCGGTTTCATCCAGCTCCTTCGGCACACCCGACATGAACCCTTCCAGGATCCAGACCGCCAGCGGCACATTGAACAGGCAGTGCGCCAGCGCAACGGCAATATGCGTGTCGAACAGGCCCACGGCGGAGTAAAGCTGGAAGAACGGCAGGGCGAAAACCGCAGCCGGAGCCATCCGGTTGGTCAGCAGCCAGAAGAACAGCTGCTTGTCTCCGACAAAGGAGTAGCGGGAAAACGCATAGGCCGCAGGCAAGGCCACGAGAACCGAGATCACCGTGTTCATCGTCACGTAGATGATCGAGTTGATATAGCCCCAGTACCAGGTCGGATCGGTAAAGATCTCGATGTAGTTGGCGAAGGTCCAGGTCTGCGGGAACAGGGAGAACCCGGCCAGGATTTCGTTGGTGGTCTTGAAACTCATCGCGACGAGCCAGTAGATCGGCAGCATCAGGAAGAGGATGTATAGCGCGGGAACCAGGCTTTTCATTCGCATGATGGTTCTCCTCAGGACTTGTTATCGTTCAACGTCATCAGCGTGTAGAACAGCCAGGAGGCAAACAACGTGATGGCGAAGTAGATGAGGGACATGGCGGCTGCCGGACCCAGGTCGAACTGACCGAGCGCGATCTTGACCAGATCGATAGACAGCAGCGTGGTCGAGTTGCCGGGACCTCCGCCGGTCAGAACGAACGGCTCGGTATAGATGTTGAAGCTGTCCATGAAGCGCAGCAGAACTGCAATGGTCAGCACCGTTTTCATCTTTGGCAACTGGATGAAGCGGAAGATCGCCCAGTTGGACGCACCGTCGATTTCAGCGGCCTGATAATAGGCGTTCGGGATCGAAACCAGACCGGCATAGGCCAGAAGAACCACCAGCGACGTCCAGTGCCAGACATCCATGATGATGATCGTCACCCAGGCGGCGACCGGGTCCTGGGTCATGTCATAGGACAGGCCCAGAGTGTGGTTCATGAAGTAGCCGAGCAGGCCGATATCCGGTAACGTGAAGATGTTCCACATGGCGCCGACAACGTTCCACGGGATCAGCATCGGCAGGGCCATTGTCACCAGACAGAACGGCACCCAGGGACCTTTTTTCGGCATCGCGAGGGCTATTGCGATCCCCAGCGGCACTTCGATGATCAGGATCATGAAGGTGAAGAACAACTGCCGGCCAAGAGCATTGTGAAAGCGTTCGGATTTCAGCACCTGCTCGAACCAGTCGAGCCCCTGCCAGAAGAACAGGTTGTCGCCGAAGGTTTCCTGAACCGAGTAGTTCACCACGGTCATCATCGGAATAAGCGCGTTGAACGCCACCAGCAAAAGCACCGGCGTCACAAACCACCAGGCACGTTGATTTTGGGTCTTCATTGCCCCCCCTCCCCTGGCGAGCTTGCCAGCCAGCCGTCTTTGTAAAGCCGGGTCTGGGATTGTTTGAATTCAAGGCTCACGGCCTCGCCTGCACTTGGCACCTCGCCTTCCAGGATCGCGTGAATGCGGCTGCCATGGGCGACGGCTTCCACCACCTTGTGGCGGCCGATATCCGCGACCTTGCGGATCTGTGCGGGAATTCCGCTGCCATTGGCAGACACAGAAACGAATTCCGGACGGATGCCGATTTCCGCTTTCCCATCAGCCACGCCGGACGCAGGTCCTTCAAGGGGAACCTGATCGCCACCGAAGAACGCCCCACCCGCCTTGACCTCGCATGGCAGGACATTCATGCCTGGAGAGCCGATGAAATGGCCGACAAATGTATGTGCTGGCCGCTCGAACAGCTCAACCGGCGTTCCGATCTGCACGACCTCACCATCTTGCATCACCACCACCTGATCGGCGAAAGTGAGTGCCTCGGTTTGGTCATGCGTCACGTAGATCATGGTTGCCTTGACCCGCTGATGCAGCTCTTTCAGCTTCGAACGCAACTTCCATTTCAGGTGCGGATCGATCACCGTCAACGGCTCGTCGAACATGACAACATTTACGTCTTCACGCACCAGGCCGCGGCCCATAGAAATTTTCTGCTTGTTGTCCGGTGACAGGTTCGCCGCACGGGTCGTCAGCATCTCTGTCACTTCCAGCATTTCTGCGATGGATGTCACCCGGCGCTTGACAATATCTTCGTCGCGGCCGCGATTGCGCAGCGGAAACGCCAGATTGTCGTAGACCGTCATCGTGTCGTAGATGACCGGGAACTGAAACACCTGGGCAATATTACGTTTCGCAGGTGGCAAGGCCGTGACGTCCTGATCGTTGAACAGGATCTTGCCTTCTGAGGGAACAAGAAGACCGGATATGATGTTCAGCAGTGTGGATTTGCCGCAACCCGAAGGGCCCAGAAGCGCGTATGCGCCGCCATCTTCCCAGGTCAGATCGATCTTTTTCAGTGCGTAGTCAGCATCGCTTTGCGGATCCGGGCGATAGCTGTGGCGCAGATTGGAGAGTTTGATTTGTGCCATGAAGTCCTCTCCTCAAGCCGCCAGCTGGCCGTCGGGCGCAAAGAAGAAACAATGGCTCGGGTCCAGATAGAATGTGTGGACTTCGCCAACGAAGTAGGGATGCACGCCTGGAGACAGCGACACCCAGGAATGACCGTCCATATCGAAATGGGCGCTGCTTTCCGAACCGCTGAGTTCCGTCACCTGGACATGACCCTCAAGACGCACAGTGTGATCTGTCGATTCTACCGGCATGACGTGATTGGGGCGGATCGCGAGTATGTAGGGTCCGTCCGTCAAGGCAGCAACAGCGGGAGAAACCGTCCAGCGGACACTGTCGCTCAGGATAACCGTGTCGCCCTGCTTGGTGATCGGCGCCACGTTGATCGGCGGATTGGAAAACACCTTCGCGGCGTCCAGATCCTTCGGCTTGCGGTAGATATCCGCAGTCGGGCCGAACTGGACCACATTTCCATCCGTCATCAGGGCAGTTTGACCACCGAGCAGAAGCGCTTCTTCAGGTTCGGAGGTTGCATAGACGACAACAGCGCCGCGCCCTGCGAACAATTCCGGAAGCTGATCCCGCAATTCCTCGCGCAGCTTATAGTCGAGGTTGGCCAGCGGCTCATCAAGAAACACCGCGTCACTTTCCTTGACGATTGCCCGCGCAAGGGCCGTACGCTGCTGTTGTCCACCCGACAGTTCATGCGGCTTACGGCTCAGATAGGGTTTCAGCTTGAGAATGTTTGCCGCTTCTTCAACCCTGCCCTCGATTTCCGACTTGGCCACACCTGCGATTTTCAGGGGTGAGGCAATGTTGTCGAAAACCGACATGTGCGGATAATTGACGAAGAACTGGTGCACCAGGCTGATATTGCGCTTTTGCGCAGACAGGCGGGAAACATCCTTGCCGTTCAGAATGATCTGCCCGGATGCGAGGCTGTCGAGACCCGCCATCAATTTGATCAGAGACGTTTTTCCCGAACCTGTTTCCCCGAGGAGAACATTGAAGTGGCCGGTATGTAAGGTCAGGCTCGTATCTTTGACATGTGTAATGCCCTGCACGCGCTTGCTGACGTTTTTAAGTTCAAGAGACATGAAATCTTGCCCGCGTCCGGACTGGGTCTTCCTGCGAAACAGTGGTTTCGCCGCCCGTCACTTTCGGATCGGTGATGGACCGGGGACTTGCCCCGGTCCGGCGTCGAGATTGGGAGGAACCAATCTTAGTTTTTGGCCCAACGGGCAACCAGGTCGTCGTAGTTGACGGTCTGGCCCTGAGGCTTCTCGTTTTCGAGCTTGGCCTTCGGAGCACCCGGCTGAGACAGCCAATGTTCCGGATCCTGCGCCTCGTTCAGACGCGGACCACAACCACCGTAG
>NZ_JAILWL010000368.1 GCF_025698965.1 Roseibium sp. | reverse complement strand
GATCCCCACATGTGGGACGCACTCCCTATTATATATAAATTATATGCTTCTTATCCAAAACATATATTTGTTCGATGTCTCATCTTGAGCTTTAATTTGGAAAATTCCATTCAAAGATCCGGTCCCAGATGTTCCTTCCAGAAAACGACTACCAGGATATTCGAGACGGCATACGAGCGCTGTGTGCACAGTTTCCAACCGACTATCATCGCAAGGTTGACGAAAATCGCGCCTATCCGGAAGAGTTTGTCGACGCCTTGACGCGCGAAGGCTGGATGGCGGCCCTGATTCCTGAAGACTATGGCGGCTCGGGCCTCGGACTGACTGAAGCCTCCGTCATCATGGAGGAAATCAATCGGGCAGGCGGAAACTCGGGCGCCTGTCACGGCCAGATGTACAACATGACCACATTGGTCCGCCACGGCTCAGAGGAACAGCGCCGGAGATATCTGCCGAAGATCGCAGCCGGCAAATTACGGCTTCAATCCATGGGCGTAACCGAGCCAACCACCGGGACCGACACCACGAAGATCAGGACCACCGCTGAAAAGCAAGGCGATCGATATGTCGTCAACGGCCAGAAAGTCTGGATCAGCCGGGTTCAACATTCCGATCTGATGATCCTTCTGGCCCGTACGACGCCACTCGACCAAGTCAGGAAAAAGTCCGAAGGCCTGTCGATTTTCCTGGTTGATATCAAGGACGCCATGCGCTCCGGCATGGTCGTGCGCCCGATCCTAAACATGGTCAATCACGAGACCAACGAGCTCTTTTTCGACAATCTTGAGATTCCGGAAGAAAGTCTGATCGGAGAGGAAGGGAAAGGTTTCAAGTATCTCCTGACCGGTCTCAATGCCGAACGGACCCTGATCGCGGCGGAGTGTATCGGCGATGGTTACTGGTTTACCGACAAGGTTGTGGAGTATGTCGGAGAGCGCCGGGTTTTCGGTCGCCCGATCGGACAGAACCAGGGTGTTCAGTTCCCCATTGCCGAAGCATTCATCGAGATCGAAGCGGCCAATCTGATGCGCTACAAGGCCTGTGCGCTTTACGATGCGGGCGCACCATCGGGCACGGAAGCCAACATGGCCAAATACCTGGCCGCCAAGGCAAGTTGGGAAGCGGCTAATGCCTGCATCCAGTTTCACGGTGGTTTTGGCTTTGCCTGCGAGTATGACGTGGAACGCAAATTCAGGGAGACACGGCTTTATCAGGTAGCCCCGATCTCCACCAATCTCATTCTTTCCTATGTTGCCGAGCATGTTCTCGGCCTACCGAGGTCTTTTTGATGGTTCTGCCGCTTGAAGGATTGGAAGTCGTCGCAATCGAACAGGCCGTGGCCGCTCCTTTTGCATCATCCCGATTGGCCGATGCCGGTGCGCATGTGGTCAAGGTGGAGCGCCCGGAAGGAGACTTTGCCCGGGGATACGACAACGTCGCCGCGGGCCAGTCGAGCTATTTCGTCTGGCTGAACCGAGGCAAGGAGGCAGTGACGCTGAACCTTGCCTCCGAGAAAGGCAAAGCCGAGATGAAGGAACTCATCGCCGGGGCCGACATTCTCATCCAGAACCTGAAACCGGGAGCTCTTGCCCGCCTTGGCTTCGACCTGGACCAGCTCCATCGGGATTACCCTCGTCTCATCATCTGCTCTATCAGCGGTTATGGCGAAACGGGCCCGATGGCGAACCGCAAGGCCTATGATCTCCTCATTCAGGCGGAAACCGGCCTGTGTTCCATCACCGGCGGCCCCTCCGAACCCTCGCGTGTAGGCATATCGATAGTCGATATTTCAACCGGTGCCACCGCCTATTCCGCCATTCTGGAAGCCGTGATCCGGCGCGGGATCACCGGAACAGGTGCACAGATCTCCGTGTCCATGTTCGATGTCATGGCCGACTGGCTGACGGTCCCTCTGCTGAACCATGAAGGCGGCCACACCCCGAAACGGGTCGGTCTTGCCCACCCATCCATCGCACCTTACGGCGTGTTCTATACGAAAGACGGCGCGCCCATTCTCATTTCGATCCAGAGCGACCGTGAATGGGTCAAACTCTGCAAGGACTTCATCGGCAAACCGGAACTCGGCGCCGATCCACGGTTTGCGACCAACTTGGTGCGAGTGGAAAACCGGAAAGAAACCGATGCGATTGTTGGCGAGGCATTTGCGGGCATGGACACCGAGACAGCCATCAAATTGCTCTCCGAGGCCAGCATAGCTCTGGCTTCTGTGCATGACATGGCAGGTCTGTCATCGCATCCGCATCTCAGAAGAATTGCCGTCGATAGTCCCAACGGTTCTGTCTCGTTCCCCGCTCCTGCTCCGGTTTTCGCAAACGAAGACCGGACCTATGGACCAATACCGGCTTTGAAACCGTTGGAGGGCTGATCTTGGATTTCGACATCGACCAACTGCGCATGTGGATCGGCCGGGAAGACAGCGCGTCGGAAGTCCTTTCGGAAACGCTGGTGAACCAGTTTAATGCGACCTTCGACCGGAATTTCAACGTGGAACCGGAAGCAACCGCCCCGCTTCTGATCCACTTTTGCCTTGCCCAGCCGACAGCATCAACCAAAAGCCTTGGCTCCGACGGTCATGCGGCACGCGGCGAATTTCTTCCACCTGTTCCATTGCCCAGGAGAATGTGGGCAGGCGGCGCCTTTACCTTCCATTCCGACATTCGTGTCGGCGATGAAGTGACACGCACCTCCACCATCAAGGACGTTGTTCTGAAACAAGGCCGAAGTGGACAGCTTTGCTTCGTTACGGTCGAACATATGATCTCTTCGAACGGTCGACCGGCGCTGACGGAACGACAGGACATCGTTTACCGGGAAGCTGCACGAAAAACCGGGCCTGAGACAGCGGGAACCTCAACGAGCAAAATTGCGCCCGGAGGAGAAAACAGCCAACAGATAACACCCACTGCAGCTTATCTTTTTCGCTATTCCGCAATGACCTTCAATGCCCATCGCATCCACTATGACAGGGATTATGTGAGGGACGTCGAAAACTATCCCGGCCTGATCGTGCATGGTCCGCTGCAGGCAACACTGCTTTGCCAATATGCCGCCGACGTCCGGGGTAAAGCCCCGGCCAGTTTCCATTTTCGCAGCTACAGCCCGCTTTTTGACACTTCCGATTTCACGATCAATGCCACCAGCGACGGGAAGAAACTGAAACTCTGGACAGCTCGTCCCAACGGCCCGATTGCGATGGAGGCCCATGCACAATGGTAGGTTCGATCCGCTCTCCCCTTTTCGTCCCCGCTAACCGGCAAGACCGCTTCATCAAGGCAGCCGCGACAGAGACGGACGCTGTCATCCTGGATCTTGAAGATGCCGTTCCTGCGGAAGAAAAGGAAAGGGCCCGCGCATCCCTTTGCTGCACCTTCACCGAAAAACCGGTACTGGTGCGCATCAATGCGGTTCGGACACCTTGGTACAAGGGTGATGTTGAGGCACTACAAGATCTTCCGGTTTCCAGCCTCATACTATCGAAAGCCGAAGATCCCGCGGAAATCACCAGCCTTTGGAAGAAACTCGAGTGCCGGGTTCCGGTCATTGCCCTCATCGAAACGGCGCAGGGTCTGGCCAACGTCCGCGCCATCGTCGCGCTCGATGGCGTGGCGCGCCTTGCCCTCGGGTCAATCGACCTTTGCGCCGATCTCGGCTGTGCCCACCAGCGGGACGTCCTCTTACCTGTCCGTTTCGAACTTGTTCTTGCGTCCAGACTAGCCGGAATTGCAGCCCCGATTGACGGTGTCACCGCACAAATCAACAATCCTGTCGCGATCAGAGAAGATGCCCTTCACGCCAAGGATATGGGGATGACCGGCAAACTGTGCATTCACCCCAAGCAGATCACGGAGGTCAGGCGGGCATTTGCTCCAAGCGACACTGAATTGGAATGGGCAAAGCGTGTTCTGCTTTCCGGTAGCGGCGCTGTTTCGATCGATGGTGAAATGGTGGATGAACCTGTTCGGATCCGTGCCCGGTCCATATTGGCTGCAGCCCAGGAAACGAGTTCCTGAGCTGCCTTCGCGTTGCATTGTCTTACGCTTATTGAATGACTCAAACGAAACTGAAGTCGTCCGGCTGCAGCACCATACCGTCCGCAAATTCAATATTCTCGATATGGTTGCCAAGGTTGTTGAGCTGGACTTCGCCATCATCCCAGCTCAGCAACTTGTTGTTTGCATTGTCGGTTGAGGTCTCGACGTCGGACACCTTCAGGTCCTTGAAAACGATCGTATCGTTTCCACCACCTGCCAATTCCAGGATTTCCACCGAACCGGCGTTCGAGGTCAGAACAAACGTATCGTTGCCGGTGCCGCCCTGGAGTTTCTGCGTGCCACCTGAAGACGCGCCCGGTACGAGCGTGTCATTGCCGCTTCCACCGATCAGGGTGTCGTTGCCGGCATTGCCTTTCAGGAAGTCGTTTCCACCGCCTCCATTCATCTGATAGGCAACCTTGCCATCATCGCCAACGACCCGGTCGTCCCTTTCAGCACCTCGGAACCGCTCAAAACCATATTTCGACAGCGCCGACGTGTTGAACCTCGAACCGGCCTCGACAATGAGCGTGTCGATCCCGGATCCGCCGATATTCCGAGGGGTTCCATTATCCCAGAAATTATCACCGCCACCGAAATAGACCTTGTCGTTGCCACCCTGCCCGAAAACAGTGTCACGCCCCGCGCCACCTCTGAGCGTATCGTTGCCGTCACCACCCCAAAGCTGGTCGTTTCCGCTTCCACCGATCAGTATGTCGTTGCCGCCACTGCCTTTCAGATAGTCGTTGCCTGCACCGCCATTCAGTTGATAGGCGACATTGTCATCATCACCGACCACCCGGTCATTCTTTTCCGCGCCCCGAAACCGCTCAAAACCGTATTTCGAGAGTGCCGAGGTGTTGAAGACAGACCCGGCATTGATCACCAGGGTATCGATCCCAGCGCCGCCAATATCCTTGGGAACGCCATTATCCCAAAAGTCATCTCCATTTGTGAAGTAGATGACGTCATTGCCGCTGGTGCCGACATCCGGATCGGGAGTTGTTCCACCTTCCGAACCGTCCTTGACATCAAGCTTTACGTTTTTGCCGGAAATCGAGAACTGTTTCTCGATGGTGCCGTCAATTCCGGCCCCGGTAAACCGGGCTGTATAAGTTCCATTGGCAAGAGCAAGACTGTACCCGCCACCCGGATCGGTGGATTTCGTTGCAACCACCGACCCAGCCGAGTTCACAACCGTAACCGTGGTCGACCCCAGCGCCTCGCCTATGTCATAGGTTTCATCGCCGTCACCATCATCAAACACCACACCGGTCAGATAGTTTTTCTGATCGCTGCCGAATTTCTGTGTGAAATAAGCTGCGCCCATAGTGCCGTAGTCGCCGAGTGCAATCCCGATCCCGACCGTGTTGGAAGACGAGGTGATGTTCTGATAATGCCCGGGTGAGTTCATCAGTCCCGTATGCGCTTTTTCAACAAGGGTTTGCAGCAGACCGTCATTTGCGTTTCCCGAAAATCTGGAATCTCCTTGAAAGGCTACGTTTTCCGCAACGCCGCCGGTCCAACCCGCTGCGTTGGCGCGGTCCGTCGGACTGGAGCCGTTAGCCCCGTAATGCGGGCTTCTTGCCCCGGTTTGCGGATTGACCCCACCTTCGTAGTCAGTGCTGTCAAGAAATTCGGCATGCCCCTCAGCTGCCGTGTTCAGTGCAGCAACTGGCGCCAGCGGTTCCAATCCACGTTCGATACGCGCCTGGTTCACTTGCTCCAGCATGAATTGTTCATGAGCATTCAATGTACTCATTGCGATGTCCTTCCCGATATCTCTCGCCCTGCCCGGCCGAAAACTTGCGGCTAAATCGGGCGAAAGAATCCCGGATTTGCGGAAGGAATTCGCTCATCATGTGTCAAAAGAATTATCACCTTGTGCGCGCAACCAGAGTTGCACCCGCCAAGCGAAACGATCCTCTTCACTAAACGCTCGAAAACATTGCACTTCGTATTATTGACACTGCCACAACTGATATATCAGCCCGCGCGTCACAACAATTTCTCATCGGTTTGAGAGCAACAGGTTGCGTAAAATTTCGATCAATTTCACCTTTAAAGTCAATTGTTTACATTAGCTTCCAAAGCATTGCCAGAAGCGACCACTCAACGCGAAGACCTGCTTACTGCGAAAGATCCTGCGCCAACATGAGGGCATTGCCGTCCGGATCATAGAAGGTTGCGGTACTGACCATCCCCTCAACCGTTTCGGTGTCTCCATCAAATTTCACATTGACGTTTTCCAGCGCCTTACGCGCCGCTGCAATGTCCGCCACACCGAAAACGGGCACCATGTTACCGGGAGCAGGTTCTGCCTGTTCTCCCAACCCCAGAGTGACGCCTTCCGTATTGGTCTGCATCTCGCTCCAGCCAGCCTCATCGATATGCATCAGCAGCTTGAAACCAAGATTGTTTTCATACCATTCAGCACTCGCATGTCTGTCGCGCACTGAAAGAGCCAAGGTGATTGTGTTGTCCAGAGAAACTACAGGCATGACGCTTCCTTATGTATCAAAAATATAGTAACTATACTTTATGGATATCGCCCTGCTTGTCAACCTCACGTCCAAAGCCTGGTCGTTGAAA
>NZ_JAILWL010000367.1 GCF_025698965.1 Roseibium sp. | reverse complement strand
TGCCAACGCTGCATCAAGCAGCGTCTTTCGGCCGGTTGGGATGGCACCGTGCCATCCCTTTATGTGCAACTCCACCATGACTTACTCCACCGTCACCGTGACAGGCCGTAGATGCTGGCTGTGCCGGGTCTGGGCATGATTGAAGGCACCGACCCAGAGGTAAGTCGGGGTGCCTTTCTTGAAGGCGATGTCGTAGTCCGAGCCGGTATCAAGCTTTCTTTTGACTTCCATGGACCAGATACCGTTCATCCATTTGGACACCGCAGTGACGTCACCGCGGTCGCCGACAAATTCGCCCTTGATTATGACTGCGGGCATGATGGTACCGACGGGATAGGTGTCGAGTGTCGGATCGAATTCCACCGTGTCGGCTTCCGACATGAACAGGGCAACTGCGTCACCGGCATTCGGGTCGAGGTCAACGGACTGGAATTGATCAAGCAGGGAAGGGTCTTTGGGGAGGCGTTTGGGTGTTACAATCCCATCGGAATAGCCTTCCCAGTTCATGTAAAAGCCACCGCCGTCACTAGGGTCCTTGGTGTAACCTCCTGTGTAACGCCCCTTTGCCTTGGGCTTCATGGGCGCGCCGAAATAGTTATCGTCGATCTGGTTCATGATCGCGTTTCCCGACCGTACCGATTTCCAGTGCCAGACGTCGACGATGCTGCCATCAGTGGTGTAGTGAAGTCCGCGGCCTCCAGAAGGGCCAGGCTTTCCATCCAACGGCTTGTCGCCCAGATGGATGGAGCCGTTACCCGCAACTCCGCCGCCCGCAGCAAGCATGACGCCGAATTTGTCCTCGTAGTAGTCGTCTTCATCCTGAATACCGAATTCGGTCTGAACGACTTTCCAACCTTCTTCAGTCTTTTGCAGCGGCAAGTGTTTCTGACTGCGGTTTTCGTCGGGCCATTGAAACAGACCGTAGAAATACCCGCCTGAATATCCGGCTCTGACACTGACATCGATCTCACCGCCCGGTGCATTGGCGCCGCGCATGGTCGGGATGATGATCTGATCGAGGCTCGACCAGACCAGATCGTCGGGCTGACCGTCCAATTTGGGTAGATCGCTCATTTTGCGAAGGGTAAGGGCCTGGTCCGATACGGTTTCCAGGCCGTAATACCCGGCGGCCAGCGCACCGCCCGCAACGAATGCGGCGCCTGCTGCAACGGAATAGGCAGGGACGGGCCGAACGATTTTCAGGACCTGCCAGATACCGCCGTAAAGAGCCAGGGCGGCAATATGCACCGCGATGTAGACCGGAATGCTCCACGCTGAAATCTGGTGGACAAGAGCAATTGAGGCGAATGGCAGCGCACTTGGGAAAAGGTCCATCAAAATACCGGTAATGCCGGCAATAATCAGGGACAAGAATGCCAACCAGTAAACGACGATGTTAACAGCTCGCCACTGCAATTGTGCACCTTCGCTACCGGTGAGTTGTTTGAAAACAGCACCAGACAAGGCAATTCGGCTGAAGAGACCGGCACGCCACAGGAACACGATATAGGCTGCACAAAGACCCAGGAAACCAATTGCCGACCAGAGGTGCCAGACGATGACGTTGCCTTGCGGCAAGACGCCGGAGACCGCTTTGGCCCAGGACGAATCCGGCATGTCTGCCGCAATGCGCAGTCCGGTGACGAGGCTGAAGATCAGCGTCCCGACAAGACACCAGTGAACAACGACAGTGGGCAAGTCCGATCTTGGACGTCTGGGAGCCACCATTGATTTCTTCCTCCAAGAAGAGTGTAAAGATCACCGGTACCGATCCGGTGCCCAACTTGAGGCCCGAACGCTCGCTCCCCCATGCGGGTTTTCGATCCAAGTGGTGGTCAGATCCTTGTCGGACGTTTACATGAACGGCCATAGAACACATGTCGGGTGAATTCGTTTGAGACATCCGTTCGACGTTTTTTGAGTTCAGGTTTACGCTGCCCGACATGCATAAAATTGCGCCGCAAGGGATGAATCTACGGTGATTGATTTTTCAGAAAATGGCAGGGCCGCGTTCTGCAGATTGTTTGTACTGGCTGTAGCTGGCTTCTATTTGTGCCTTGATTTATATGAAGAATTTTTTCTGAAAGAAACTGAACCTCAAACCGGTCTCATGGCGTACCATCATTGGATTGAGATCATTGTTGTGGCCCTGGTCATTTGGTTGATATGGCTGGAAGTAAGAGCTGCCCGAGAGTTGAGGGACAAGCTAGCTGAACAGAAGGCCGTAAACCTGCGTTTATCTGATGGGGTTGCGAACCGCATATCAGCAAAGTTTACCGATTGGGGCCTGACCGCAGCCGAATCCGAAGTCGCCTGGTTGTTGATCAAGGGGTTCAGTTTCATCGAAATTTCAGAATTGCGACAGGTGAAGTCAAAGACACTGCGCCAACAGGCAAGCAGCGTATATGCCAAGGCGGCTGTTGGTGGACGCAGCGAATTGACGGCGGTGTTTCTGGAGGAATTGCTGGGCGACGAGATGCGATCATCAAGCACCGTGTCGGGGTAACCGTTTCGCTGTGGTTTTCATGAAGTCGAGCGTGCTGCCACGCGCTGGGCAGGTCGTTGTGCCACCAGCTCATAAAAGGCTGAACTTGAGACGTCGCAAAACATCTGACGCGTTCTTTGCTGTTATGATCGGACCATGAAAGAATCAGTAGACGATCTGACATTCGATCCCGATTTCACCCGCGCTCATCAATATTTCCGTGGGCAAGTGGCCTACAAACCTTCTCCCTTGCGTGAGGCGCTCCACCCAGGAGGTTCGCCGCTCTGGCTCAAGGATGAGACTTCGCGCATGGGACTCGGTGCCTTCAAGGCGTTGGGCGGACCATATGCCGTGGCCCGTCTGATCATGGAGGCCTGGAAAAGCGAGACCGGAGAAGACATAACGCCTTCCCGATTGAAGGATGCGGACTTGCGCGCCTTTGCGTCACGGCAGAGCTTTGTCTGTGCAAGTGCAGGAAACCACGGTCTTGGGGTCGCCGCAGGGGCGAAAGAGCTTGGAGCCAAAGCACGTATTTATCTGGCAAAAACAGTACCGGCAGGTTTCGATGACCGTTTGAAGGAACGTGGTGCCGAAGTGGTTCGGGCTGGAGAAACCTATGACGACAGCGTGGCCGAGGCGATTGCAGATGCCGAGCGGACCGGTGCGACCCTGTTGGCCGATGGCACATGGCAGGGCTACACCGAGATCCCGAAACTGGTGATGGAAGGCTATACCGTTATTGCAGAGGAACTGCGGGCGGAATTTGAGGCATCAGGCGTATGGCCGACCCACGTTTACCTGCAGGCCGGTGTTGGTGGACTGGCCGCTGCAATGGCACACATGATCCGGAAAAACTGGTCAATTCAACCGGAACTGATTGTCGTGGAACCGGAAGCCGCGCTTTGTCTGAAGGCAAGTCATGACGCAGGTCGTCCCGTGCGTGCAGAGGGTCCCGATAGCAATATGGGGCGGCTTGACTGCAAGGAGCCTTCGATTGTTGCCTGGCAGACCCTGGAGCGCTGCAACGTTCGATACGCGAATCTAAGCGAAGAAGAAGGGGAGTTGGCAGCGGAGGCCGTCACCGGCCTCGGACTTGCCACCACACCGTCGGGAGCAGCAGGCTATGGCGCGCTTTGCAAGGATGTTGAGACCGGCCGCCTTGATGCAGATGCGAGATCGCTTGTGATCGTTTCCGAGGGCCCGGCCTAAACAGGTACAGACCACATTCGTGCAAACGATGGGAAGGGAGAGAACGTTTAGCCTCTCCGCCTGCGTCTGCGACGTTCACCCCCCACCGCAGTGTCGGCTGTCGGCAACTCTTTGCGCTTCGGCAACTCGATCGCAGTCTTCAGGTTCGGGAACGGGTCGACCTTGTTGGGAAGGGCCATTGCGTTGACGAAGTGCTCCTGAAATTTCGGTTCCAGCGCGGTTTCGATCTTCTCGATATCTCGGACTGTCTGTTCGATTTCCCGGCGATATCCTCTGTTGAGCAGCGCCATCCGCGCCCCGGTGCCGGCTGCGTTGCCAACACCCGAAACACCATCGAGTTGGCAATCGGGGATGAGACCGAGGATCATTGCATATTTCGGATCGATATAGCTGCCGAACGCTCCTGCAAGGCGGATCCGGTCGAGCTCATAAGTGCCGAGCTTATCCTGCAGCAGCTTGACGCCGGCATAAAGAGCACCTTTGGCGAGCTGGATTGCGCGAATGTCGGTCTGAAGGATGGATATCTCCACGCCATCATTTGCGATCATATAGGAAAAGGTCCGGCCTTGTGCCTGAACACGAGGCGTACGCTCCGCCATGGAACCGTCAATGACACCATCTTCCGTGATCAAACCGGCAAGAAACATCTCGGCGACTGCCTCAATGATGCCGGAGCCGCAGATGCCGGTAACACCGACGCTGTCAATTTTTTCCGCAAAGCCGTCTTCATTCGACCATTCGTCGACACCGATCACCTTGAAACACGGTTCCAGAGTGTCCTTGTCGATGCGGATGCGCTCGATTGCTCCCGGGGCGGCTCGCTGGCCGGAAGAAATCTCCGCACCTTCAAATGCCGGTCCTGTAGGAGAGGAGGCGGCAAGCAGGCGGTGCTTGTTGCCCAGGACGATTTCAGCGTTGGTTCCGACATCGACCAGAAGCGTGATTTCCTCGTGGCTATAGGGGCTTTCCGACAGTGTTGCTGCTGCAGCATCGGCGCCAACGTGACCCGCAATGCAGGGCAGCATGTAGACCCTGGCACCCGGGTTCAGCTCCAGATCAAGATCGCGAGCGTTCAGAACCATCGCATCGGATGCGGCCAGAGCGAAGGGAGCGCCTCCCAATTCGACCGGATCAATTCCCAGGAACAGGTGATGCATGACCGGATTGCCGACAAACGTGGCATCAAGTACATCCGATCGCTCCGCACCGACATCTCCGACCAGCTTTCCGATCAATGCGTTGATCGCATCGCGCACGGCTTTGGTCAGATCCGGCAACTTCGACGGGTTCATCTGCACATAGGAAACCCGCGACATCAGATCTTCACCGAAACGGATCTGCGGATTGGATGTTCCCGCCGAGGAAACCGTACGCCCGTTCTTCAGGTTGCACAGATGCGCTGCAATCGTCGTTGAACCGATATCAACCGCCAGACCATAGACGGCTTTCTTGGCACCCGGCCACAGAGCAACAAGCGTCGGTGTCTGATTTTCGTCCTGGTAGATCGCTGCCGTGACAGTCCATTGCCCCTTGCGCAATACACTTTGAACACTCGGCAGAAGTACCGGGTCGACCTTCAGGCCATCGAGGCCTGTCTCGGCGATCAGTGCCTCCCGCAGGCGATCGATGTCACCTCGAGGGGTTTCCATATCAGGCTCGTCAATCGAAACGGTGACCAGGGAAACCGCGCTGTCCGGGTCGATATGCTTGGCTTCCGCGCGCTTGCGCACCACCTGGCGGTTGGTTTGCGCGTCGGTTGGTATGTCCACCACCAGATCGCCCAGGATCTTCGCCTGGCACGACAGGCGCCGGTCAGCCGGGAGGTTTCGAAGTGTCGCATATCGGGCTTCCGCCTCGGTCGCACCTTCAAGGTTTTCTGCGGTGCTTGTCAGATTTTCCTTGGCAAATGTACCCTCGGACACTGCGATCTGACACCGTCCGCAAATCCCGCGGCCGCCACAGACAGATTCCACATAAACGCCAAGAGATCGTGCAGCGTCGAGAAGTGGCGTTCCAACGGCAAATGTTCCCCGTCGTCCGCTGGGTTGAAAAACGACTTTGGCGAGTTTGGTTTCTTCGGTCATCGGTGCCTTTTGGACTTCTTCAGGTCGGTTTTACCGTCCTGGTCTTTGGGGTGAACCTTATCCAGTCTCTCTCGCACGAAGCAACGGAGCGTTCGGTCGCGCGTTACCAACCGGAAATACGTACGACCACCATTCTATGCACAAAACCCTCCCCAAAAAGGGGAGGGAGTGGGGTGACGATCACCCGTCTTGGGGAGGGAGGAGCCCCAACAAATGTTCAGGTCCGGATTCAGCCCGCAGACCTCCTTGCAGCCCGACCTCCGCGACGGCGGCCGCCTGCCGACGCACCTTCCGCCGGTGCAGCGGCGGCGCCTGCGGCAGCTGCCGGCTGATGATCACGATAGGTCATGATCCATTCCTGGCAATTCGGGTCGGTACCGTTCAGAACGTTCGCCGCACGGACAGCTTCCATTTCCTGCGGTCGGCACGGGTTCATGATTGCAGACGTCATGCCTGCACCGATGACCATCGGGATAAAGCCGGCGTTGATGCCGTGACGATGCGGCAGACCGAAAGAAATGTTGGAGAGGCCGCAGGTCGTGTTGACTTTCAGTTCCTCGCGCAGGCGGCGCAGAAGCTGGAATACCTGCTGACCGGCGGTGCCCATGGCCCCGATCGGCATGACCAGTGGGTCCACGACAATGTCGTGTGCGGGGATGCCGTAATCCGCCGCGTGTTCAACGATTTTCCGTGCAACTTCGAACCTGACATCCGGGTCCTCGGAAATACCGGTCTCATCATTGGAGATCGCGACCACTGGAACATCATATTTCTTGATAAGCGGAAGGATCGCTTCGAGTTTTTCCTCCTCGCCTGTTACCGAGTTCACAAGCGGACGGCCCTTGGTCACTTCAAGCCCGGCCTTGATAGCTT
>NZ_JAILWL010000366.1 GCF_025698965.1 Roseibium sp. | reverse complement strand
GGAAATGATGAAATCCGAGAGTCTGGTAACGACTCAAACGGTGACACTTTGGTCTTCGGATTTGGAATTGATCTGGAAGACCTGCACTTCTCCCAGGTCAGTAGCGACCTGCGTATCAAGTTCATTGCCGAGTCAGCAGAAGAGGCGGCCGCTACCTCCGCTCTTGGACTGGCAACGCTAACCGGCGAGATCTTAATTGAGGACTGGTTCACAATTGCAGAAAAAAGAGTCGAGCGGCTTGCATTCGACAATGGTGACAGCGTCTGGATAGGACATTTCAGCAATTTCCAGATGCATGGTGTCGGCGCCAATTTGATTACGGCGACTTCCGGTAATGACTTTGTCAATACAGGCGACGGTGACAACGAGGTTCGTTTGGGGGGGGGGCATGACACGGTGATTGGTGGAGACGGCGAAAACGTCATCTTTGGGGAAGATGGCAACGACGTTCTGATTGGTGGCAGTGGCCGGGTGTCTTTGCACGGCGGTGAAGGCAACGACATTCTGGATGCCGGCGGCTCAGACGGCAGATGGAATATGCTGCGTGGCAAGAATGGAGACGACACCTACATTTATGGCCGACGTAGCGGCGAAACGTGGATTGCCGACACTGCTGAAATAGCTGATGGCGGATTTGATACGCTTCTCTTTTCGGATTTGACGCTGTCCGATCTGGACATATCAATCTACACGCATGATTCTTGGGGAGACTCGCTCAAGTTTTCCTGGGCAAAAGGCAGCGCATCAGGTGCCATGTATGTCAGCTATATGGGCCAGTACATCGAGCGGTTCGAGTTTGCCGACGGGACTACGCTTTCTGCAATTGGGCTCCGGGTTGACGGCCGGTCTGTTCTGAGTGGAACAGATGGGGACGATTATATTGTCGGCACGTCGACGGGCAGCATGATCTATTCGCTCGGCGGCAACGACACCATTGATGCTGGTGGTTACACCGGCACCGACTGGCAGCTGTTGCGCGGTCAGGCGGGCGACGAGACCTATCTGATCGGGATGGATGACGGTAAGGTCCGGATCGACCACTATTCGGAGCAATCAGGTGAGGGCTTCGATACGGTCCGCTTCAAGGATCTGACCCTGTCCGACCTGACGATTACCAAGATTGACAATCCGGATAATGTGATCGACGGCGACGAGATCGAGCTGTCCTGGAACAAGGATGGCTACTCCGGTGTTCTTAGGCTGGCGCATCTGGGCGAACATATCGAGCGCTTCGAGTTTGCCGATGGAACCACGCTCAGCGAAATCAGTCTGAATACAGATGGTGAAGTTGTTCTAACCGGTACAGACGGAGCTGACTTCATCGTCGGCTCGTCGCAGGCCGATGTGATCATCGGCGGCAATGGCGTTGATATTCTTACTGGGGGAACTGGAGACGACACTTTCGTGTTCACAATGTTGAACGACGGAGTGCCCGGTCAGTTCACGCCCGCGGATAGTGTCACAGACTTTGTCGCCGGGGTCGGTACGGATGATGTGATTGAGCTCTCACTGTCGCACTTCTCCGATTTCAACGATGTTCTGATGAGGGCATCGGAAAATACAGCCGAAGGCAGTGTCACCATCAATGTCGGCATCGATGCACCTCTGGTGGTTCTGGACGGCGTGGCCTTGGCTGATCTTCATGCGGACGACTTCCGCTTTGTTTGACAACCTGGGCCTCGATTAACGCTAACTCGCCGCACTTTTGGGTGTGGCGGATCTGTTGTTCATTTAACAGTGACACCCGCCGATCTCTCACAATACGAAAAATAGGAGAGCGCCTGCCAGTCTATCTTGCTTTGGTGTGTTCTTATCCCTTCTGTATTGCCAAATCCGATTTCTGATCGAACAGCAAGCGCGTATGCCCTTCATGCGGCCTGCGCTGACCATCTCCGCATTACGGCATCTCCAAGATTTGCTTCACGATTTCACGGCGCTCTTCTGTTGCATTTGCGTATAACTCCGAAATTGTGTCGTGGTTGCTCAAATTTGGCCGCATGCGCATGGCGTCGATCAGTGTGCGCTGACGATTTGTGTCAAGTTGGCCGTAATGTTCTTCAGTTGTCCGAATGTGCTCGTGACCGAGGTTTTGGCTGAGGGCTTTGCGTTCTTCCCAGGTACGCGCAATTTGATCGATGAGCAGTGCCAGCGTAGATCTTACGGCGTGAGGTACGAAATAGGTTATTCCCGCAGCCGCTGTTGCCCTTTTCAGAATGTCTCGGACCGGGGCAGCTGTTATCCAAAAGCTGTCTTGAGAGCCGACTGTTTTTGGAATTATTGCGCTGGGGGAGCGCGGAAAAAGGGCCTCATCATCTGAGGTTGCCAATGCACGCCGTTCCAAGACCCATTTGGTGACAATTTCAGCAGTGTCTTCTCCAATCGGAAACCAGAAGGTGGTCATGGTCTTCGAGAATTTTGTGTCAACGACAGTTGCGTCCTGAAAGACAAGTTTCTGATCCAGATCGACATGTTTCAAACGCAAGCTGATAAGGGCTGCATCACGCACGCCTGTCAAAAACAGAAATGCAACGATTGCTCGATCACGCCTCTGCATGATCGTTTCTATCGGCATGCTGGCCAGGAGAGTTCTGATCTCATCGGGTGATGGTATGTGTTTACCCCGTTTTACCTTTGCCAGGGCAGTGTGACGACGCGACGGCTTGCAATAGTCGGGGAGCGTCCGATCCATTGACCGGTGACCTGGCTGGTTGCCGAGCCAGACCAGAAATTGTCTCAGGTTCTGAAATGTCTGAACGATCGTGGCTGCAGATTTCTGCCCATCGCGTTCCTCATCGTCTTGACTGGTTTCAACCAGTCTCGATTTAAAGCTACCAATGTCATCTTTTGTGATAAGGCGAAACGATTTCTCGCCAACAAAGCCGTTAAACCAAAGGGCATGGCGCATGCGGGCGTCAATGGTTTTCACATTGAGGCCCAGCGCTTCTTTCATATGATTTTGATACTGGTAGAGAACCCAGGCGTTTTCGGAGTGCATGTTTTCACCTTGTCGATTGTGGGGAAATTGCCCAAATTGAGCGCGGTCAAAGAGACTCCTTAAACGGGAGTCTCGGCACTGGATTTGGATTCTAGCGTGTGTCTCAATTCATCCAAAACACTCTCACGCATGAAGCTGCTCGCCTTTTTTCCCGTTTCCGGACAGGTGAGAACAACCCGCGTCCTGAACTGGCCTTTGGTTTCAACCTTAAAGGATTCGACCAAAAGAGAATGCTTGGATTTGCAGGCGGTGCAGTAGATTTCAAACCGCCCGCAAGGCGTTTTGGCATTTCGTTTCCGCTCGGCATGAAAGGCGTTGAGATCTGATCCGAGAAACAATCGTCTCTCAGCTTCGATTGACTTCAGGCCGTACTTCATCCAGTTCAGAACCGTGTTCCTGCAAACATCATAAAGGGCTTGAACATCTTGCTGAGTGTAGAGCCAATTCGCCCTGGCCAAACGTCCGCGCTTTTGGCGCTTGCGGCGAGATCTCGCTGTTATCAAAGAGAACGTCATTCTGCGTCCTCCTGGAGAGTGGCTTCGAAGGCAATCAGGTCTTCCAGGCGCCAGCGGCTTGTACCGGGCGATAGGCGATAGGGTTTGGGGAATTCTGGTTTTTCCTTGGCCCAGCGCCAGACAGTTGCTTTGCTGACTGAGAAGTAACGGCCGACTTCCTTGTCACTTAGATATCTAGGCCAAGAAGAAGTGTGCAACTCCTGTGAGCGTTGGGACTCGCGTTTCTTGGTTGGTGACCGGAGCGTCGCGTCTGCGGCCGACTTTTCTGCTGTCTGCCGAAGTGTCTTGCCTTTGGCAATGCTTTTGCCATCGGATTGATCTGCGATTGAGCTCGCACCAAATTCAGAAAACAGGGAGGACTGGGTATCGTTGGACATCTTGCATCCTGTTTACCCGGTAAAACCGGGCAAGTGGGTTAGCAAGCACGTCCTGCGCTCTCGGAATGATTTAGGCTAAGACGGAAAGCCACCGTCTGATTTGGATTGAAGCTAGCCTCACATTTTCAAATGCGCAATACAAAGATGCACTTTTGGTCATGGCTTGGGTCAGCTGTGGAAACTAAACTTATGTGATGGTCTGTATGATGGGTTAGAAATCATCCTTTGAAAAACAACTAATAAAAACAGATATTTGAGGAAAATAATGGCGGAGAGAGAGGGATTCGAACCCTCGGAACGCTTGCGCGCTCAACGGTTTTCGAGACCGCCCCGTTCGACCACTCCGGCACCTCTCCGCGGCACTTTCGACTAAACGGGTCTCAAGTGGCGCGGAACATAGACAAGGCGGGGCGGACCTGCAAGCCAGAATTTCAATCTTTAACGGGATAAGTGGCAAGCGGATTTTCGACCGCCGCCTGAAGACTTTGGCACGGCTTTTTGTCAAATCGGGAACACGCCTTCGCTGGCCATCGACCGGTAAGTGCGGTAGGAAGAGGGAAGGGTCCGGTAACTGTTCCTTGAAGCTCAGAAAACCCATATTTCCGTTTGACATCGCTGGCTATCCGACTATATTGCGCGAGCTCGAAAAGGTTCGCTTTTTCGGGATTTCTTTGTCGATCAAGGCCTGCCGGGCTCAAAGCTTTCAAGCGCAACCCGACACAAAGACCTGTCAGCCGGGGTTCATTCCTGGAGGGGCAGGCGCCTCAAGTTCGACCTAAAAGCTGCCAGCATTCCGGTACCTGTTATCGGTTCTGGTTGGTTCAAAAACGAAAAGAAGGACGTGCGAGACATGTTCGCAGTGATCAAAACCGGCGGTAAACAGTACACTGTTGCTGCTGATGACCTCCTGAAGGTCGAAAAACTCGATGCCGAAGCCGGTAGCACCGTCACCTTTGATGAAGTGCTTATGGTTGGCAATGGTGCAGACACCACTGTTGGCGCTCCGACTGTTGAAGGTGCCAGCGTGGTTGCGGAAGTGGTCGAACAGGGCCGTGGCCGCAAGGTTATAATTTTCAAGAAGCGCCGGCGTCAGAATTCCCGCCGCCGCAATGGCCATCGTCAGACGTTCACCCTCGTCAAGGTGACCGACATTCTGACCGGTGGTGCAAAACCGGCCAAGAAGGCAGCGCCGAAAAAGGCAGCGCCGAAGGCTGAGGAAACCAAGGAAGAGGCTCCGGCCGCTGCAGAAGCTGCAGAAGGTGGAGATGACCTGAAGAAACTGGACGGCGCCGGTCCGGCAGCTGTGAAAAAACTGAACGAGGCGGGTCTCACCACCTTCGCTCAGATCGCAGCCATGACCGCTGACGACATCGCACGCGTTGAAGAGGAAGCTGGCCTGAAAGGCAAGTTCGAACGCGGAAACTGGGTTGAACAGGCTAAGGAACTGGCAGGCAAGTAAGCCGCCGCTCTTTAAAACCTGATCTGAAATTCGAAGAACGAGGAGTTCTAACGATGGCACATAAGAAGGCAGGCGGTTCATCCCGCAACGGCCGCGACTCAGCTGGCCGCCGTCTTGGTATCAAAAAATACGGCGGGGAAGCTGTGATTCCCGGCAACATTATTGCTCGTCAGCGTGGCACTCAGTGGCACCCGGGCAACGGCGTGGGCATGGGTAAGGACCATACCATTTTCGCGACCGTGGAAGGCAAAGTTCAATTCCAGGCGAAAGCCAACAAGCGAACTTTTATCAATGTGGTCCCAGTGGCGGAAGCTGCGGAGTAAAGCCGACGTGAAGTTTCGAAGCGCCGGCGTCCCATTAGACCCCGGCAATTCGAGACAGGTCAGCAACCAAAGACCAGTCGAAGATCCAAGGGGGAGATGGGACGCCATCTCTCCCTTGATTTGTTTGTGCTGGAGGAAAAAATGGTTGTTGAAAGCGATGGATTGTTAGACGAGAGCAGTTTGGCCGCGGCCCCGTTGCCGCAGGAAGCGGTTCGTGTGCGGCTCGACAAGTTGCGCAAGGACGATTTGGCCGATCTGGTGTTTCTGGCCAACAACAAGACAGTGGCGGCGAACCTCGCCACCATGCCATACCCCTTTACCGTTCACGATGGCCGGGCGATGATCGCCAAGGCCGACCTGCATCATATCAATTCCGCGATTTTTGCGATCCGTTTGAAAAGCACGGGCCGGCTCATCGGAATTGCACGCTACGCTGTGGTTGAGGCAGGTGGTCCTGTCCATGTCGGATACTGGCTGGGTGAGCCGTTCTGGGGACAGGGACTTGCGACTGAAGCAGTGCATGCCCTGGTCGACCATGCCTTTACTTACAATGACATAGAAGAACTGCAGGGGTCCTGCAGGGTGACCAATCCGGCCTCGCGCCGGGTGCTGGTCAAGTCCGGGTTTCAGTACCGGGATCAGGCGATGATCCGGTCGGTCGGCGCGGGCGGGTCCGTACCGATTGAGCGCTACACACTGGAACGCAAAGTCTGGAAGTCGTTGAAAGGATGGGGGCAAGGACAATGATGAAACTGCAGGAACTGAAAACCCGCCGCCTGGTACTGAGGCCGCTGGAAGCCCGGGACGCCGACGCGATTGCAGATCTCGGTGGCCGCGACTTTGAAATCGTGCGCTGGCTGACCGGGGCATCCTGGCCTTATGTCGAGGGCGAGGCAGAAGACTTCGTCAGCAAGATTGTCGGCACCAACCCGATGGAAACCGAGGCTGTATTCGTCGTTACGCTCGGTGGAGTGTTCATTGGGGTTGCGGCAATC
>NZ_JAILWL010000365.1 GCF_025698965.1 Roseibium sp. | reverse complement strand
GTGGAGGTTTTCAGTCGGCGAAAACCGAGCTGACAATACTTGCTTTTGGGGAACTCCTGAGTGCCAGCGCAGGCTGTGTTGGAATCGTGATGAATATGACCGGGCATCAGAAGGAAGCTGCGCAGATTCAGATCACGTCGGCGTTTGCCATCTCGGTGGCGATGGTTGCCGGCGCATGGTTGGCCGGGACAGTTGGAGTTGCCTGCGCAGTTGCGCTTGGTGTCGCGTTGTGGAACGGAAGAATGTGGTGGTATGTGCGCCGTGCACTGAAATTGGATCCGTCCATACTCGGCGTCGTTGCAGCACCGCGCTAGCACCGCAGAGGTCAATTCTGTGAGGTGAGGGCGCCGGTCCGCATGTGATTGAACTGTGTCATGCAGGTCAGGTCGATCTGGATCTTGGCAAGGCCTGGCAACTGTTCTTTCCATGCTTCGTCCTTGCGAATTGAACCAAGAGACCCTTCAAACCGGGCCGGATTGCCCGATACGCTGTGCCATGCACCGGAAAAAGGGGTTGCGCGCCGCTTCAGATCATAGAACTCGGCAATTCGTTTCATGTGCCTTTCGCTCGCATCGCAAAAATCTTCGTAGCAGACGGACAAGTAAGGGAGGTGCATCTGTGTGCCGAGTTGTTCAGCGCCGTGATTGAACCACTTCCAGCGCCAGATTGAACTCAAAGTCAGCTTGGAGCGTGACATGTAAGCCCCCTTGCCAGAACCTTCCGGCCGTTTTTTCTTCTTCGACCAGCTATGGGCAACGGCGCGCGGGTCACGAAAGACATGCAAGGGTTTTACGTTCAGTCCATTGGTCTGGCTTAGCGCAGCACCGAACAGCGGATATTTGCTTGAATCGATTAGAGCCTGGCCATCGAGAGTTTCATTGATCGCACCATAAAGGCGCTGGCTGATATCCTTGAACTCCGTTGAAACACTTTCAAGCTGTCCCGGGAGAGAGTGAAAACTCGGACGATTGCCTCTTGCGGACTTGAAGACGGCGTCAAAATGTTTCGCCTTTGGTTCATCAATGGCACCAAAGGCGTTTTTGAGTACGTCGCTCCAGTAGCTGCAGTCTCTGAACGGTGTGCCACAGGTGCATTTTTCGTTCTTCAGAAAGCCCCTGTCCCAAATGAAATAAAGTTCACCCAGACCAATGGCATTATAGTCTTTCTGCAAAAGGCTCTCGACGAGCGTGCTACCACTGCGCCCAAATCCCGAAACGTATATGATATCCATAAAATCTGACCTTAAGTACTTGGCTCCAACGAATAGCTGAAGGCTTTTAGCTAGTTTTCTTCAGCGTGTGGTTCGACACTTACCGTGTCGAAAAACAGGACACGTTTCTTGATGCCGTTCGTTGGAGGATTGGCCTTCCAGTTCGGGATATAGACGCCAAATTTCAGATAGGGGCCGATCAGATCGTTATGCGCGTTGGGACCTGTGTCTGTGAGCATGATTTCGCCATTCCGAAACATGGAAATTTCGCCGTCATCATCAACAGACCATTTAACCAGAAATTCGAAATCTTCCCAGGTACCGGGCTTGATCGGAGCCGACCACAGCATTTTCCTGCCTTCCACATCCACCTGTCGCGCAAAGCCTGAATGTAGACGTGTGTCCCAGGACTTTTCCAGGTGAAATTCGCCATTCAGAATGAAGAACTCCAAGGGCGGAACGCGGCCGCCTTCGCGAAGGTGTATGTCTCGAGTACCGTGCCATTGCAGAGCGATGACACGCTGATCCGAGTTTTGCCAATCTTCCGGCACATAGAGGCGTGCCCTGTAGCGCATGGTTTTGCCGTAAGGATCAGGGCGGAAGCGAATTTCCGAACGCTTTGATCCCTTGACCCGGGGGTCTTCGGGCCGAACTTCGAAACGCATGGAACTGGCCCAGTCTGCAACGCCTTTCTCCGGCGAAAGCTCGAGCGAATGGTTGCAACAAACCTGGATGGAATAGTCAGAATTGAACAAAAGATCGCTGTCTTTTGTAAACGCCATGTCCAGATGCGTGCTGGACGCTATCCGTTCCCTCGTACTGTTGTCGGTCCAGTACCTTTTCGCAAACGCAAAAAACGCAATGACGGACAGTATGATCGCCGTCAATATCAATCCAGCCACTAGAAGAAGAAGGCGCTTTGAGATAGTCATATGAAGAACCTAATTTAAATTCCAATTTCAAATTAGTCGTCGAAACAACGTTCAATTATAAAAATGCGTCATTCATTGCATACTTCAGCTACGTACAATCAGTCTTCTAGTGCGGATGAGGTCGAGCCTCAAACCTTAAAGACCATGTTTTTGGCCTTGTCACTCGTTTCCGTTGTCCTGGGTTGTTTTTTTAACTTAATTCCCAGCAGCTTACGACTACTGATTTCAGGCGTGGTCTTTGTCGGATTTCTCTACCTTTACATTGTCGGACTGTTGTTCGGGATGAATGGAAAGCGGCTCCCCTTTGCAGGGCTGTATTTTGCATCGCCGATTGTATTTGCGATTTCCGCAATATTGAATATTTCGATGTCCGGTCAATTCAGCATGGCGCTGGAGCTCTTACGATATATCGTTGGAGCACTTGCGTTTTCGATCTTTTTTCTGGTCGATGACTTTCAGCTCAAACGACGGCAATGGCTTTGTGTCTGGCTGGTATCCTGCGTTGCAGCATTGTGGATTTTCATCGCTTCCTTCACCGGAGAGCCATTGATAGTCGGCAACAAACCACGGCTGGCCTCTTTCAGTGGAGGTGCTGACGGACTGCATCCGAGCGCGTACATAACTCTGGCGCTTTTGTGGATGCATATTCAGCTGCTGCGCAGGGGCGTGGGCTATCGCACTGTGACGCTGGGCATGATTGCACTCCTGCTTGCCGTTCTTTTCGGGTACGAAGTGCGGACCACATACGTTGTGGCTATTGCCATGATCGGTTTTTCACTCGCTCGGGCTCTGAAACTGTCCCCAAGCATCATGTTGCTGCTCGCGGTTCTGAGCGTAATGATCGGTTTGCCCGCTGTTGTTCTGCTGGCCTCCGGGATTCCCGATCTTGATCTTTCGAAGTTTTCAAGTGGCCGCGTGGTTGCCTGGGGCGAGCGGATCGACATCATTCTCGACAGGGGTCTCTTTCAGTTTCTTTTCGGATCAGGGCCAGGGACCGACTATTTCAAAGGCAATGCAACCTGGCGGTATGAAGCCAAGGACTCGCACAACGATTTTCTCATAACGACAATCGAATTCGGTGTACTGGGATTGCTCGCGTTCCTGTCGTTCTGGGCTTCTTTGATCGCACGTGGACGCGGCCATGTACTGAGCATGCTGGCAATTGCGTTTCTGCTTAGCTCAGCGATCTCCAACGGCATTATCAATCGTCCGTCCGTGGCACCGATATTTGCCTTTTGTACTTTCTTGGCCCTTTGCGCCAGACCCGCAACTGCTCAAAAGCGAACGGATTGATCTGTACGTTTGTTTGCGTCCTTCTTTGTGGCTTTATGCGTGTCGCTTTGAGCAGGTCCCACAAGATTTTCAGAAGGACTGCAAGCCACAAGGCCCGGCTTGAAAGCAGTCGGTCAAACCGCTCGTCGCGTCGTCATCCAAAGGCCCGCAGGACTGCAACTGCGCCACAACAAAGCCACGAAATTCTGGCCTAAATTTCGCCGCTGATTGAAACACCGTGTCGTCCTGGTTCGCACAGGGCCATGTTTTCCAATAAGTGCGATTGCCACTTTTTCCAAACGGCTGGCGACAGGCTATTGCAGAGCGTTCGAAACACTTTTGACCGTTTCATCAAAGCCTTGGGTAAATGGCTACCGAGCGAGTTACAAATGGCGGACAGAATTTACAAGAACACCCAACCGGTGCATCGATTTCATAAGGACAGAAGTGCTCTTAAGAAGTCCATTGTGGCTTTCTGCGCAACCGCTGTTCTCTTCGGTTTGGCGGGCACACCACACCTCGCGGTCAAGGCCAGTACCAAGAAGACTTTTATTCCAAAAAGTGAATGGGAGACCTACAAGGTTCCTGATCCGGAACTGGTTAAACATTATTCCAGGAACCATTTCGCGCTGACGGCTAGACAGGGTGGCTACGTATTCAAATCGGACAGGAAGGCACGCAGAGTTCGAACAGAACTGTCTTGCCCGCATCGTTTCGGTTCTGATGAGGAAGTCTGGTTTTCGTTCGATGCAAAACTGCCGGACAAACAATTTTCGCGCTGGCTTCTGTTTGCTCAGTTTCACCAGAATTCCTGGACTAAAACCATGCCAGGAAATCCTCCCTTCAGTTTCGAGTTACAGGAGAATTCAGGCCGTGTCCTTGTTGTGAAGTGGTTGCAGGTCGCACCTGAAACTCCGAAAGGAAAGAGGCACGTATTGGCTTCGCTGGAGCTGCCCGGCGAAAAATGGCACAGTTTTGTGGGTCGCGTGAAATTCAGCGCCGGGCAACACGGTGGTGGCATCGAAATATGGGTGAACGGGACCAAGGAAGTCGACCATGAGGGTGTGGTGGGTTATCCTAATTCCCATACGATTGGCTGCATGGTTGGCCCGTATATGAAGGAACCGGAAAACGCGAAAAAGGGAGAAATCTTCGGTACGTTTGAGTACCGAAACGTACGTTTCTCGAAACCGTTGACCGGAGGCCGGAACAAGAAAATAGAACGTATTTGAGTGAACGTTTTCTGAAGCCGTTTGTGTCGGCAAACGAGAGCCACAAGGCCTCGGCCTGCCTTGTGTACAAGTCAGGCTTCCCGCAGTTCCCGATCGGGACTGGTCGGTTTTTATCCCGATTTCACCAATCCCGGCTGGGTGGCCTATTCGGTATAATAATCCGAATACGCCGTGAAGTAACCAGCTTTTTTGCCTTCTTGCTGATTTAGAAGTGTGACGATCTGAGCGTTTGGGCGTTTCGCTTCGTCAAGTTTTTCAAGGGACTGCGCGCAGAGCCGCTGGGGTGTCGTCGCCCAGCGGATGACGAAGGCGATCACGTCGGCATATTTTGCGAGATAGAGGCCATCGACAACAGGTTCGATCGGCGGTGAATCCAGGATGATGTACTCGAACCGGCTGGTCGCGTTGGAAATCATGCGCGCGAACGAGCCTCGGTCAATAAGCTGATCGGTCGGGATGTCGGAGCGTCGGGCTCCAACGACGGCTGTCAGGCCTGTCCGTTCATCGGTTTTGACGATGTCCATCAGGTCGCCATTGTCGAGGGCGCCTTTCAGATAGTCGGCCAAACCGTTCGACGGCTCCATCTGCAGCTGCTTGTGAACGCTCGGTTTGCGCAGGTCGCAGTCAATAATAAGCGTCTTGAAGCCGGAAAGCGCCAGAGTGCGGGCAAGCGACAAAGCGACGGTCGATTTTCCCTCACCCGGCAGAGCGGAAGAAATCATGATGATCTTTCCACGTGTGATTTCCGCATCTTCAGAACCGGATCGAGCCTTCAGAACAGCCTGATCCATCGAGACCCTCATGCGCCTTATGGATTCTGCAAACATGGACAGGGGGCTATCTATGACACTTTCAGAGACGGATGCGGAAGTCGGATTGACCGGAGCCTGTTTGGGAATGACTGTTGCAACAGGCGCGCGCAAGTGTGCTTCAACCTGATCCTGATTTGTAAAACCCCCAATGAAGTTTTCGAACAGGAATGCAAAGCCGACACCAGCTCCAAGTGCAAATACAAAACTTCCGGCGAGGATGAGTTTCGTGTTTGGATAACTTGAGGATGTTGGTGTGAAGGCAGGAGAGACGATGCGGCTGTCTGCGACCTGCAGGGCGGCTTCGGTCTCAAGTGTTTGCGTTCGTGACAACAGCGCCTGGTACTGCGTCGTTGCATTGAGAGAAACTTGTTGCAGACGGTAAATTTGCGCGAGGATTGCAGGAGGCAGGTTGCTTGAAAGGATCTCACTGCTCAGGGTCGCCCTCATTTCCGACCCGCGTTTCTCGATTTCTGATAGCTCTGCGCGCACTGAGCTTGACGCTGATTTAGCCTGATTTAGAAGTTCATTTTCAATCTGCGTCAATTGTGCACGCAGGTTGACCGCCTCCGTAGAATTGTTCGATGACGTAGCCAGTTGCTGCAGCAGGCTTTCACGCTGCCCTTGAAGTGCACTGACAGCCTCGTTTTCCAGTGCGCTGGCAAGAGCGCCAAAGTCCCGGGATTGCAATGTTTGATCAAGGATCGACAGGCGCGTTTCGGCGTCCGTACGCTCCAGGCCAATCGCCTGGATGCGATCACGCATCGTGCCGAAATCCGCGCGCCCGGTTTCCGAAATAAACGTATTGATATTGTCAAAGATATAATCGTTGAAGTTTGCTTCAGCCGTTACCACCATGGCTTCGGCTTGTTGAATCTGCCTCTGGACCACGTCTCGTGCCGCGATAGCTCCAACGACCTTGAGCTCGATTTGATTGCGAATATAGGTTTCCGAGATCGCGTTCGCGAGTGCTGCTGCTCGTTGAGGGTTCTCCGAACGGACTTCAACCGCAATCAGGTAGGTTAGACCCTGACGGCGAACCGAGACAGCGTCTTTCAAGGTCTGTAAAACCTTGCCGAGCGCTTCTTCTCCTGAAGGAAGGGCCGCATCCTTGATCCGGAGAAAGGCGAGAAGCTTGTCGCGTTTACTCAGTTTCACTCCGAATTCCGGATCTGTGATCAGGCTGTTCGGTCCACCCTGGTAGCCATTGCTGATGACATCCAGAAGAACTG
>NZ_JAILWL010000364.1 GCF_025698965.1 Roseibium sp. | reverse complement strand
GGAGGGGCCTATTTGACCGAGCATCAGCTCTATCAGCTGATCCCGGCTAAGGACATGTCCTTCCCGTTCCGCCATCACTTGAAGCAGATTGAATTCCGCCGGTGTCAGAAACACAAGTGACTTTTCCGCATTAAACAAATTGCGTGTTTTGCAATCCATGACCCAATTCTCAAAATGCAACTTACCTGTGTTTACAGAGGCCGCGACACCTGCCAGCTCAACTCTGCGGAACAAGGCCCTGACGCGCGCAACGAGCTCACGCGGATTAAATGGCTTGGGCAGATAATCATCGGCACCGACTTCAAGGCCGATGACACGATCGATATCGTCCCTTTTTGCAGAGACTATAATAATAGGAGTATTACTGCCGGCACGCAGGCGGCGGCAAATATTGATGCCGTCTTCACCAGGCAGCATGATGTCCAGGATGACAAGGTCCACCCGACTGCTTGTAAGAATGCGGTCCATTTCAGCGGCGTCTTTTGCCAGGGTTACCTTGAAGTCGTTGGCCATCAGATGCCGCTTGATCAAAAGGCTGATTTCAAGGTCGTCTTCAACAACTAGGATGTGGTGTGATCTGTTCATGCAGCGAAGTCTATGCGCGAACCAATCGGTATTTCATACAGTGCGTCTTTAGAATTTTGTTTCTCGACATTTCTATACACATTCGGGAAATATTTCGAAACTAACAGCTGTAAGGGATTGTTAACCATATTGTTTCAACGGTTACGAACGAGCGGGCTAAGAGGTACTTTTTAGGAGCAACGATATGATTTCATTCGACTCAATGCCCGTGATTCCACCTGGAGGATCAGCTCGCGACGTCGCCGTGAGCAATCTGACCGCCCAGGTTCAAGCCGGTGAGATTTCCGCCGGCGATCAAGATGCAATTCTGGAAGCTCTGGACGCAATGCACGCGGAGCGTGCGGAAAACGCTCCGGCCCCAGGCACCCCTCCCCCCTCGAAGGAAGAAGTACAAGCGAAATTTGAATCCCTGTTGTCGGATCAGGTCGATGCCGGAACCCTTTCACAGGAACAGGCTGACCATATGACGGAAATGATCGAGAACGGGGAACTTGGCCGCCCGAAAGGTCCTCCGCCTGCCAACGGCATTCCTCCTGAAATGATGGGAGAACTGATGAGCGCGGTTTTGGAACAGCTACAGAGCGGTTCCGTGTACACCGATCAGGGAGACAAGTCTTCATCAAGCGTCGGTTCAATGCTTGCCGATTTTAAGGTCTGAGGACCATCCCGGCGACTTGAGCTAGTAGAGGCGGACACCTATCCCCGGAAAGGTGATGCTAAGTGACGCCAATGTGCCACACCGTCCTCTCCATCAAACCGGCCCGCAACAAGTTGGGCCGGTTTTTCTGAAGTGCGCGCGTGTTATCGCTGTCGGGTTACAGGGGCGATAAACTCATACCCGCCGGAACGAACGGTTCGAATGAACATGTATGGCGCACCTGCCGCTTCCAGTTTCGAACGAAGTCGACTGATGAGAATGTCGATATTGCGGCCATTCGAAGGACCGATTTGACCGAGCATCAGTTCAATAAGCTGATCCCGGCTCAAAACATGCCCCTCACGCTCGACCATGACCTGGAGCAGATTGAATTCTGCTGGTGTGAGCGCGACAAGAGACTTTTCCGCGTTGAATAGGCTGCGGGCCCTGCAGTCCATGACCCAGTTCTCGAAACACAGATTTTCCGAGGTTGCGGATGTGGCAACTCCCGCCAGTTCAACTCGTCGGAACATGGCACGAACGCGCGCGATCAGCTCTCTCGGATTGAACGGCTTGGTCAAATAGTCATCGGCACCGACTTCGAGCCCGACGATTCGATCTATCTCGTCTCTTTTGGCAGAGACTATGATGATGGGAATATTGCCAATTGCGCGCAGCCGGCGGCAGATGCTGATTCCGTCTTCTCCTGGCAACATAATGTCCAGAACAATCAGATCCACGCGGTTTCCCGCAAGGACCCGGTCCATTTCAACGGCATCGGTTGCAAGCGTCACCTTGAAGTCATTGGCGACAAGGTGCCGTTTGATCAAAAGTCCGATTTCAAAATCATCTTCTACGACAAGGATGTGCTGAGATCTATTCATGAGGCGGTGTCTATGCGCGAACCAAGGTGGATTTGATACCTTGGTTTATCAGAAACATGTTTCTGGACGCTTCTATCAACTCCTCACGAAACATACCGAAAACAACCACCCGAATTGGCATAGGACAACACAAATTTATTCGTCTACAAAGTTGTCAAAAGTACTGATGTAATGATCCGTAACAGGAGCAGCGATATGATGTCAATCGGCTCAATGCCTTCGTTGCCGCACAAGAGATCCAAGCGGCACGAAGCATTCAGCAATTTGGCTGCCCGTGCGGAAGCCAGCACGATAAATCTGGAAGACAAGAACGCTTTCCTGGACCAGATGGCCGCCATGTATGAAGCACTGGTTGCCTTCTATGCAGACCACATCGCGGATCGCTCCCCCGCCGCTTTTTCCCCTCCCCCTTCAATAGACGAACTGCGCGCAAATTTTGAAGCCATGCTGGCTGATCAGGTTGACACAGGCACCCTCACCCCAGAACAGGCGGACCACTTGATGGGAATGTTCGAGGACGGTGAGTTTGGTGCCCCGAAGGCCTCTCAAGCGGAGGGGAATTCCATGAAGGCGGGGGACAGTCTGATGAAGACCGTATTGGCAAACCTGCAGACCGGTTTCGGTTACGACGATCGGGGCGATCAGCCGTCTCCCGGCGTCAAATCAATGCTTGCTGACTATAGAGTTTAAGAGTTCAACGAATGCCTGAGACCCCACCATACTCAGGCTAGGTTTCCTAAACGGTGGCAAATCGTGACCGCCCAAAAATATCGATTATCTACTATTTTAGGAAACCGGCCGGCCACAGAATGTGGCCGGCTTTTTCTTTTCGGCAAAGCCTTGCGGAGAAGCTGGACCACATCCCTCGATTGTCGGTTCATTTGTTGGGATGTGCTCAAGGTTATCGCCTGAAACTCAGTGCCGCTCAACAAAACTGTCGATAACTTTTTTCACTCCGGCTTTTTCAAAATCGATGGTCAGTTTGTTGCCTTCGATGGACTTGATGGCGCCGTAACCGAACTTGATGTGGAACACTCTTTCGCCAATCGAATAGTCGGACGGTGTTTCGCTTACGGATTTAGCCACCAGCTCGCCTTCGATCGTCAGAGGGCCCTGCCGTTTCATGCGGGCCGACTGATAGCCTCTGCCGCCTTCGGAAAAGCCGTCCGAGGACTGCCGCGCCCGCTGCGCACGCTTCCAGCCAGGCGTAGAATAGCTGCCGCTTTCGAACGGATCATTGCTGTCAAAGCGCGACGGTCCGTATCCGCCGCCGGCGTAACCGCCATAATTTGAAGACGCCTCAGCAATTTCGACGTGATCGGGCGGCAGTTCATCCAGGAAGCGGGAGGGAACAGTGGATTGCCAGAGCCCATGTATCCGCCGGTTCGAAGCAAAATAGAGCTTTGCCCGTCTCTTGGCCCGGGTGATGCCGACATAGGCAAGCCGGCGCTCTTCTTCCAAGCCCGCTCGTCCACTTTCGTCGAGAGACCGTTGGTGGGGAAACAGGCCCTCTTCCCATCCGGGTAGGAAAACGGTGTCGAATTCAAGCCCCTTTGCGGAATGCAATGTCATGATGGACACAGCATCGGTTGCATCCGCATTGTCACGGTCCATGACCAGCGCGATATGCTCCAGAAAGCCGGACATGGATTCAAACTCTTCCATTGACCGCACGAGCTCTTTCAGGTTGTCCAGACGTCCCGGCGCTTCCGCGGACCGGTCCTGCCGCCACATTTCGGTGTAGCCGCTTTCATCAAGAACGATCTCCGCCAGTTCGGTGTGCTTCAACTGATCGAGCTGGCGTCGCCAGCGTTCAAAATTGTCCAGCACGGTCTTGAGGGCATTTCTCGGCTTCGGCTTCAATTCTTCCGTGTCGATAAGCTGACTTGCCGCTTGCATCAGGGGAATACGCTCTGCTCGCGCAAGTCCGTGAACCAGCTTCAGCGTCGCATCTCCCAATCCCCGCTTGGGTGTGTTCACGATCCTCTCGAAGGCCAGATCGTCGGACGGTTGGACAACGCAGCGGAAATAGGCCATGGCATCACGGATTTCCATCCGCTCGTAAAAGCGTGGCCCTCCGATGACACGGTAATTGAGACCAAGCGTCACGAACCGGTCTTCAAACTCACGCATCTGGAAGGAAGCACGCACCAGGACCGCCATTTCATTGAGAGAGTGTCCCTTCGTCTGCAACGACTCGATTTCATCACCGATGGTGCGAGCTTCTTCTTCCGAATCCCAAACCGAGGCAACTGAGACGAGGTCATGGTCCGGCTCTTCGAAATCTGTAAACAGCGTCTTTCCCAATCGCCCCTCGTTAAAGGAAATCAGATGAGAAGCTGCGGCCAGAATATGGCTTGTCGAGCGGTAATTGCGCTCCAGGCGGATGACCACCGCCCCCTTGAAATCATGTTCGAAGCGCAGGATATTGTCGACTTCCGCACCGCGCCAGCCATAGATCGATTGGTCGTCGTCTCCGACACAGCACACATTCGGGTTGCCCTGGGCAAGCAGACGCAACCAGAGATATTGCGCAATATTCGTATCCTGATACTCGTCAACCAGCATATAGCGAAACCGGTTCTGATACTCTTTCAGTACGTCCGGCCGCGTTTTGAACAAGGTGATGACGTGGAGGAGTAAATCTCCGAAATCAGCTGCATTCAGGATCGACAGGCGCTCCTGATACTCCTGATAGAGTTTCCGTCCCTTGCCGTTGGCAAATGCCCGAACTTCGCCCTCGGGTACCTGGTCCGGTGTAAGTGCCCGGTTCTTCCAACCATCAAGAATGCCCGCAAAGGCCTTGGCGGTCCAACGCTTGTCGTCCAAGCCCTCGGCCTGAATGATCTGCTTGATCAAGCGTATCTGGTCGTCGGTATCCAGAATGGAAAAACTGGACTTGAGGCCAACCAGTTCAGCATGCTTGCGCAGGATCTTCACGCAGATCGAGTGAAACGTCCCAAGCCAGGCCATGCCTTCCACATTACCACCGACAAAACCGGCAATGCGCTCTTTCATTTCCCGCGCTGCCTTGTTGGTAAAGGTAACGGCGAGAATTTCCGACGGACGGGCCAGACCGGTTGCCAGAATATGAGCGATCCGCGTTGTCAGGACACGGGTTTTGCCCGTTCCTGCACCCGCAAGAACCAGCAACGGACCCTCGGTAGTTTCAACGGCGAGCCGCTGCTCGGGGTTCAGACCGGTCAGATAGTCCGGAGCGCGCCGCGCCGCCATGGCGCGCGCTGCGATCCCTCCCTGTGGCCCTCGTTCAGGTCTTTGAGGCACAGGGGCAGGTTCAGCACGTGTGCTGACCGGCTGAAAGGGATCGTCAAATGGATCGTCGTACCCGTCCGGGTCTGCCATGGTTTGCTGGTCCGAATATTAAAAGATCTTTCGGAGAACAATATAGCAACAAAACGTCAATAGCGAGACGGATATCAAGGAATTGGTGGGGACAGAATGGCTCCGGAAACAAGAAAAGACCGGGGGCGGGAGGTCCCCGGTCTTCAGAGTGACGTAAAGAACTTTTTGGTGCCCTGGTTCTTTACGCCGCCTCTTCCTCGCGAACTTCGTTCAGGAACCGGCTCACAGCATCGGAGAGATCGGAAGCCACCTCGCCAAGTTGTTCCGCCGACTGGCTCATTGTTTCAGATTGCTGGCGGGTCTGATCGATCGAACCCGAGACACCCGCAACATTGGAAGCTGCCGAAGACGCTCCGTCCGAAGCAAGCGTGATGCTCTGGGTGATTTCCCCTGTTGCAGCGTTTTGCTCATCGACAGACGTGGAGATTGTCTCGCTCACGGACCGGACTTCTTCAATCCTTTCAACAATCGACCGGATCGCAGCCACTGACTTCTGGGTCGAGTTTTGAACACCGGAAATCTGACTCGCAATCTCGTCGGTCGCCCGAGCGGTCTGCGTCGACAGTTCTTTCACCTCGGCCGCCACGACTGCAAAGCCCTTGCCGGCCTCACCTGCTCGCGCTGCCTCGATCGTTGCATTCAGCGCCAGCAGGTTGGTCTGCTCGGCAATTGCACGGATGATCTCGACAACTTCGCCGATCTTGTCTGCTGTTTCGGCGAGCAGGGAAATGTCGCGGTCCGCGGCAACTGCCGTCTCGGCAGCAGATGCTGAAATCTCCGTGGCAGTTGATGCCTGCCTCGAAATCTCGTTGATGGACGCGGACAGTTCCGCCGCAGCCGAGGCGACCGTCTGTACGTTGGTCGTTGCTTCCTCCGTAGCAGAATTTGCAGCCTGGGCGCTTTCATCGGCATGCATCGCGATTTTCACCATTTCACGCGCACTGCTTTTCATTCCGCTGGTTTCGTTTGAGAGCTGCTGCTGAATGGAGGAAACCGAGCTCTCGAAATGGTGGATTGCGTTTTCCAGCGTCTCGGATCTCTTGCGCCGCTGAATCCGGCCAGCCTCTGCTTCTTCTTCAAGGTGTTTCTGGCGAATGAGCTTTTCCTTGAACACTTCCGCCGCCCGAGCGATGTCACCAATTTCGTCCGGACGATCGGTATCCGAAACCTCAACATCCAACTCACCTTCAGCCAGACCGGCGATTGTATTCCGCTGGCGACTCAGCGTCTTGGTGATCGCCAGAA
>NZ_JAILWL010000363.1 GCF_025698965.1 Roseibium sp. | reverse complement strand
CCGGCGACTTTCTATCAAATCTTTTTTCAACCGGCTTGAGGACAGCGTCCATCGGGATCCTCGCAATTTTACCCTTGTCACTCGTCATACGGCGCTCGTTTGTGCACAGATCATGAAGTCCGGACTCCATGGGTGGCGTCCTTTATCATACTCCACCCAAAAAGCGAACGCACAGTTTCTGAGAGGGTTGAGCCGGTTTCAAGCGCTGATGCGTCACTCAAGATTACCAACTGCGACCACTCTGCCCCTTGCGAAATTGCTGTGGGAACTGATCTATATATATGAAAGCACCATGCCAGCAATGTGGCGGGCGATCACTGGCTTTCACGAAGAGGCGAGAATGCTTGACGACATATACAATGCGAAGATCCTTGAATTCGCAGGAAACATTCCGCGAATCGGTCGTCTTGACCATCCTGACGCAACGGCAAAGGCGCATTCCAAGCTTTGTGGGTCGACCGTTCTCGTTGACATTTGTGTGAAGGATGGTGTGGTGACCGACTTCGCGCATGACGTCAAAGCCTGCGCGCTTGGTCAGGCTTCATCTTCCATCATGGCCCAAAATGTGGTCGGCGCGCGGCTTGAAGAGCTGCGCGACGTTCAAAAGAGCATGCGGGCGATGCTGAAAGAGGGCGGAGAGCCCCCGACAGGACGGTTCGAAGCTTTAAAATTTCTGGAACCGGTTCGCGAATACAAAGCCCGGCATGCTTCCACAATGCTGACATTTGATGCCGTCGTTGATGCGCTTGACCAGATCGAGGCTAAGGAAAAGGAAGATGACGCTGCAGCCTGTCAGGCGGTTTAGGTCACCTTCCAGTATTTCAATGTGTTCTCAAATCAAACCGGGTGTCCCCAAAGGCAAGCCGCTTTCGTTCCCGGGACGAGCAGCAATCGGGCTGATCTGGGTCTATCGTCATTCCCTTTCCCTGTTCATGGGGCGGGGGTGTCGATACGCGCCAACCTGTTCCGACTATACGGAGCAGGCAATCCGACTGCACGGGTTTTGGGCAGGAGGATGGATAGGTCTGGCGCGGATCCTGCGGTGCAATCCCTGGGGTGCGTCCGGATATGATCCACTACCGGAGGAACTCCCAAAAGAAGCGACCTGGTTTCTACCCTGGCGCTATGGTCACTGGAATGGCAGTCACATTCCCGAAGAGCACCGCCTGGACTGACACCTGTCTTGCAGGCGGCATGGACCCCGATTTCAAACAGTTTCCATACCGCATGGGTATCACTTTTGTGAGTGAGGATACGTTACTGTGAGGCGTTGGCGGGTTTACCCGGGCGTATCAGACGCCAACCAAAGGTCATTCCCATGGCAGCCAGTATGATTGCAGCAGCTCCCAGAAGCTGTGTTGGCTGCAAGCGGTGGCCAAAGGCGGCATAGTCCACAAAAATTGCAACCACCGGATAGATGAACGAAAACGCTCCTTGCAGATAAGTCGGCAGTTTCTGAACTGCCCCATACATTAGGATGTACATGATCCCGGTGTGAACTGCCCCGAGTGTGACCAGAGCTCCCCAGGCTGTTGCTCCTGAAGGCAGGGCAGACCAACTGACAAAGGGTGCGAGCATCAGGATACCGACACAGACCTGAACCAGTGCGATCAATTGGGGTGGTGTACCCGTCAACTTCTTTGTCAAAAGCGCAGCGACAGCCCAGAAAAACGCCGCACCCAATGCCAGTGCGATGCCAAGTGCATAGTCCGTATTCGCGTATTCGATGCTTCCAGGTTTGGCTTGAATGATCAACAGCACGCCGGTGAAGGCAATCGCCAACCATCCGATTTTGGTCAAAGTGATGCGCTCTCCCAGAAACAAGACACCGAATCCGACAAGTATGAAGGGCTGGACGTTGTAGACAGCAGTCGCAACGCCGATAGAAGCTTCCGAGTAGGCGCTGAACAGCATTGCCCAATTGACGACGATTGCAATGCCTCCCAATGCGGCGAGGCCGAGTTGCCTCCAGGTCATTTGCCGGCGCAGCAGGCCCTGAGCCGCGCAGATCAGCAACAGAGCCACCGTGCCGAACGCGCAGCGCCAGAAAACGACATCAATCGGGTCTTGTCCTGACAGAATTACGAACAGGCCGATGGTTCCGAGGATAGTCATGGCTGCGGTCATTTCTGCCGCGCCTCGAAGTGTTTTATCCAATTGAGCCTCCTTGAGGTTTATCGTGCTTCAAGGGTGACGAACTTGATTTGCGTAATCTATTCGCAAAATTAGAATAATTATGCTAATTGCCTAATTAAATAAAGATTTTTGGGTCGAAGGTTTTTGAAATGAAGATGGATGCCGCAGATCGTAAAATTATTGAATCCCTGATCAAGGATGCGCGCATGTCTCTGAAGGATCTTGCGGGGCAGGCCGGATTGTCCTCACCTGGGGTCTCGGAACGGATACGGCGTTTGCAGGAACGCGGGATTATACGAGGGTACTCGGCCGATATCGATCCAAAGGCGTTGGGCTACAGTTTGCAGGCCATTGTCCGCATCCGGCCGCTGCCGGGAAAACTGCATATCGTGCAACAGCTGATCGAGGACATTCCCGAGTTCTGCGAATGCGACAAGGTCACCGGCGACGATTGTTTCATTGCCCGTCTGGCTGTTCCCTCGATTGACCAGCTGGATGGAATTCTCGACCGGATTGCCGACAAGGCTGAGACAAGCACTTCCATCGTAAAATCCCAACCGATCCGCCGGCGACCACCGCCGCTGGTGATCGAAGGATCGAGCGACTGAGCGGTTTTTCAGGGTATTGGTATTTTCAGGTGCATGTCTTGTTTTTCAACTCGGTTCTGCGTGCAGAACATGCCAGCTTTCTGCCGGAAAGGGTTGCTGTTTGGCCTTGAATCCCCTATCAGCGTGCGGTCCGATTACCTTTGAAACGCTTACCTGCATTGTCTGCAGGAGTGAGCAGGAGATACATGATGATCCAACTGACTTTCCCTGACAATTCCGTACGTGAATATGAAGCTGGTACCTCCGGTCTGGATGTTGCTAGCGGCATTTCCAAATCACTTGCCAAAAAAGCCGTGGCGATGACGTTGGACGGGGAACTCAAAGATCTCACCGACCCGATCAATGAAAACAGCCAGATCGAGATTGTTACGCGCGACGACCCGCGTGCACTGGAGCTGATCCGCCACGATGCGGCCCATGTCATGGCCGAAGCCGTACAGGAGTTGTGGCCGGGAACGCAGGTGACAATCGGCCCGGTTATCGAGAACGGATTTTACTACGACTTCAAACGCGTTCATCCGGACACCAACGAAGACTGGCCGTTTACGCCCGAAGAGTTGCCGGTGATCGAAAAGAAAATGCGCGAGATCATTTCCCGCGGTGCGCAATTCACCAAGGAAATCTGGACGCGCGAAGAAGCCAAGACCTATTTTGCCGCCAAAGGTGAGCATTACAAGGTCGAGCTTGTCGACGCGATTCCGGAAGACCAGGAACTCAAGATCTACAAGCAGGGTCAGTGGCTGGATCTCTGCCGTGGTCCGCATATGGTTTCAACCAGGCAGATCGGCGACGCCTTCAAGCTGATGAAGGTGGCCGGTGCCTATTGGCGTGGCGATTCCAATAATGAGATGCTGACACGCATCTATGCGACTGCCTGGCATAACGAGAAGGAACTCAAGGGTTACCTTCACATGCTGGAGGAGGCGGAAAAGCGCGATCATCGCAAGCTTGGCCGAGAAATGGATCTGTTTCATTTCCAGGAAGAAGGCCCGGGCGTTGTGTTCTGGCATCCCAAGGGCTGGGATATGTTCCAGAACCTGATCGCCTACAAGCGCCGGGTTTTGAAAGACACCTATAAGGAAGTGAATGCACCGCAGGTTCTGCACACGTCGCTTTGGGAAACTTCAGGTCACTGGGGTTGGTACAAGGAGAACATGTTCTCAGTACAGTGTGCCGATCCTGAAGCCGAAGACGACCGGGTATACGCTCTGAAACCGATGAACTGCCCGGGACATGTGCAGATTTTCAAGCATGGGCTCAAGAGTTACCGCGATCTGCCGCTGCGTCTCGCTGAATTCGGTGTGGTGCACCGCTATGAACCGTCTGGAGCCCTGCACGGGTTGATGCGCGTGCGCGGGTTTACCCAGGATGATGCGCATGTCTTCTGCACGGAAGAACAGTTGGCGGAAGAGTGTCTGAAGATCAACGACCTGATCCTGTCGGTCTACAAGGATTTCGGCTTTGATGAAGTCGTTGTCAAACTGTCGACCCGCCCGGAAAAACGGGTTGGTTCCGACGAGATGTGGGACCATGCCGAAGCGGTCATGGGTGATGTCCTGAAGCAGATCGAAGAACAGTCCGAAGGTCGGGTGAAGACTGACATCCTCCCGGGTGAGGGTGCTTTCTACGGTCCGAAGTTCGAATACACCTTGCGCGATGCCATCGGTCGGGAATGGCAATGCGGCACGACGCAGGTCGATTTTGCGTTGCCGGAGCGTTTCGGGGCTTTCTACGTTGACAACAACGGTGAAAAGAAAACCCCGGTTATGGTTCACCGGGCGATCTGCGGTTCCATGGAGCGGTTCCTCGGCATCCTGATCGAGAACTTTGCCGGACACTTCCCGCTGTGGTTTGCTCCTTTGCAGATCGTTGTCGCGACGATTACCTCCGAAGCCGATGAGTACGGCCAGGAAGTAGCCGATCTTCTCAAGGCCAAGGGCTTGAAAGTGGAAACTGACTTCCGCAATGAGAAGATCAACTACAAGGTTCGCGAACATTCGCTCGCAAAAGTTCCGGTGATCATCGTCTGCGGAATGCGCGAGGCAGACGAGCGTACAGTGAATGTTCGCCGCCTCGGCTCCAAGGATCAGAAGTCGATGGGACTTGAAGAGGCAATCGAGGCATTTGTCGAGGAAGCGACGCCGCCGGACTTGAAAAAAGTCCAATAGCCACGATTTACGCATGAGTGACCTGCAGCGCATTGCCCTTGGCAGTGCGCTGTCACATTGGTGAAACAGTAATACTGGTATTCGGTTCGGACTCTCTCCGAGTGACTCTAGACTTGAAGTAACCGCCGTGAACTACGCAGAATTCAGTTATGCCAATCCGGAGCATCCGCCGCTGAAGCGCTGGACAATCCGTGCGATTGAAGGCGTGTCAGGGCGTCGCAAGCTTGTCGACCTGTATCAAGTGTGGAAACACACAATGGTCGGCACGTCGGATTACATCTGGAATGACCTGCTCGGTCTGATCAATCTGAATGTCTCTGTTGCAGACGGAGAGTGGCCACCGAAAGATTTGCCCCAAGGACCGCTGGTTCTGATTGCAAACCATCCGTACGGTATCGGCGATGGTCTGGCCATTCTGGCGCTGGCAGAAAAACTGAACCGTCCGTTCAAGATCCTGATCAACAATGAGCTTCTGAAAGTGCCGGAGGTTCGGCCTTTCTCTCTCCCGGTTGACTTTGAAGAGACGAAAGAGGCGCTCAAGACCAACATGCAGACCCGCAGGGAAGCCTTGCGCCTTCTGCAGGAGGGAACGACGATTATCGTGTTTCCAGGCGGTGGTGTTGCCACTGCAGCCAAACCTTTTGGCAGAGCAGAGGAACTGCCCTGGAAAACCTTTACCGCGAAGATGATCCGTTCATCAAAGGCAACGGTTCTACCGCTCTATTTTCATGGTCAGAATTCCTGGCTGTTTCATCTGGTCAGCAAATACTCTCTGACATTACGCCTGTCGCTTCTGGTTCGTGAATTTCGCAGAATTCTAGGCTCTGTGATCACAGCGCGTGCGGGCAGTCCAATCCCGTTTGAAACCTTGTCCGGTCTGGGTGACCAGAAGGAAATCATGGACTTTTTGCAGACAAGGTTATGGAAATGGCACCGGCGGATCGTCGCCGTCGTTTGCTTGGCAGATATTCCTGATCAGGACGCAGTCATCTACACCGCCGGCTGCGACCGAGCGCATCATCATCAAGCCATTTTGTCTTCTATCAGTTGCTGCTGGTTTGCTGGCTTGCAAGCTCGCTTGAGGACGTGACGACCTCCACTTCGCGGTCTTCGCCGGAAGACACTTCGAACTTGTGCACATAGGTCCGACCGTTGTTACGGGCGAGGGCCTCATATTCACCGGCGGCCAGGATGAAATCCGGGAATGCACCGGTTGCTTCCACGACCACATCACCGCCAGGGCTCAGGACGGACCAAGTCGTATTGGCGATTGCCTCTCCGCCCCGTTCATTGACAAGTTTGAGCGTGATGTCAGCCGCTTTGTGCAGAACCGTCGCTTCCGTCAGCTTGCCAGGCAATACCTGAATGTCCGCGCGAACGACAGCGTTGACGCTGCCAAAACGGCTGACGACATGGTAGGTGTCCGCACTCAATCGGATGATGGAACCGGGCTTGACGTTGCTTGCGACCCTGTTGCGCTCACCGCGTTCGTCGAATGTCATACCATAGATGTCGAACGCAATCGGCTCGTGATTGAGATTGTCGCCATCCTTGAGCGAGGCATTGAATTTAATGCCACCGGCATTCAGCGTCACCATTTTCGACTGAACTTCCTTGCCGATCACGATCCTGTTCGTTGCCTGGGCAAAGCCATAGGCGGTGTGGATTAGATAGGTTCCGGGATTAAGCCGAAATTCCGCATCTCCGCCATTTGAGGTCGCGACCAGTTCCAGGCGTCCATCCGCATTGGTCGTTTCTGAATATATCCGCCAGACAAGGCCGTCGTTCAACGGGGAACTGTCCTGGGTCAGCTTCGCCATCAGGTAAAGCGCACCT
>NZ_JAILWL010000362.1 GCF_025698965.1 Roseibium sp. | reverse complement strand
CATTCCGTCCGGTGCAAGCGTCAGTGCCACACGCTTTGGGTAGTCTCCCCCTTTGAGCGGTACGGGCATGTACCACGTGTCCCGCATATCCGGTGCGGCCATCGCTTCCAGGGAGATTTCAAGATCGGAGATACTTCGTGCAATCGGTCCTGAAACAGCCATCAACTGCCCCCCAATGTAACGGTCGGGACCGCTGGAATTATAGGCGGGAATTCTACCGAGCGTCGGGCGCAGGCCATGCAGCCCGCACGCGTATGCCGGATAGCGAATGGAGCCTGCGATGTCCGTGCCGTGCCCCATGGCACAAATGCCAGCCGCCACAGCAGCAGATGCGCCGCCAGAAGAGCCACCCGGCGTTATCCCCCTATTTCGAGGGTTCAAGGTCTGACCGTGCAGGCTGTTGTTTGTGAACCAGCGCAGGGAAAACGCAGGCGTATTCGTACGCCCGACAATGACACCCCCGGCCTTGCGAATATTGGAAACGACCGGGCTGTCCTCATGGGCAATCAGGTCCTTGAACAAACGAACGCCGTTGGTGCTGGCGTGTCCCTTCTGATCGACGATCACCTTGATCGTGACTGGAACGCCGCACAGAACACCAGGATCCTGCCCCCTCGAAATCGCGTCATCAACCTGACTGGCCGCTTGAAGAGCTTCTTCGGGACATTCCTGCACCACCGCGTTGATCTTTGGGTTTACCTCATCAATCCGTTGGAGATGCGCCCGGGTCACTTCGGTTGCAGACATTTTCTTCGAGCGAACCGCCGCGGCAATTTCGCTCGCCGTCATTTCCCAAATATTTTGCATAAGATGACCCTAACGCTTCCACAATCGAAAAATGTTCGCATTGCTGTGTTCGGAAGTCGAGCGCGTGGTTGAATTAATTGGGCATCGCTCGGAAACGGCGGTGGCTCACAGATGTGAGGCCCCTTCGAGGTCCCACTTGCCGGGCAGTCGCATCAGCCACCTTGCCTGGCTTGCGCGCGCTTCGCAGTTGCCTCTTCCCAGCCCTTGATCAGAAGCGCCCTACGGCCAGGGTATTTCTCTTCAAGCACTTCCAGCGTCAGCACCCTGTCTGTCCTGAAGTGCCGGTAGTCCTGCCTGGCTTCACACCATGCGACGATGTAGCGGACTGAATCCAGATAGGCGATGAGTAGCGGCCAGATCATACGGCTGGAAACACCACCTCTTTGGTCCTGGTAGGAGAGCTGAAGTTTCATGCGGTCCCTGATTGCGCGCCGCAATGCGGCGCCATCGAACTGGTCCTGTGTCTGTGACCCGGTCGCAATCGATCTTGATCCCGCATCCAGAATGACCGGGCGCAGTTCCTGCGGAATTGCTTCGGTCAATTTTGCCACCAGATCCCTGGCGGCTCTGGCGAGAGAGGGATCGGACTGCGCGGCGACCCATTCGGCGCCGAGGGCCGCGGCCTCCAGCTCGTCTGCAGTCAGCATCAGTGGAGGCATGTCGTAACCATCGTCCAGAACATAGCCTGTGCCGGCCTCACCGGTGACCGGGACGCGCTGCGCGATAAGTTCCGCCATATCGCGGTAGAGCGTCCGAAGCGATATTTCCAGTTCATCCGCCAACTCCCTGCCCGTTACCGGTGACCGGTTTGCACGTAGGATCTGAATTATCTGGAACAGCCGTTCAGTGCGACGCATTTCTTTCTCCTGCTGCCACACTGCTGCCATAACGGTGGCAGCAGGGCAACGGTATCAGTTGTCAGGAACCAAAGAAAAATCAGACATTCCGCTGAAATGAGGACATCAAATGATCCACTCCCAACGCACCTTTGTCATTGACGCCAGCCCGGAAAAGGTCTGGCCAATTCTCAGTCGCTTCATGCATATCGACGAATTTGCGCCGCTTGTGAAATCAGTCGATGCGCTGACAGTTGGGGAAACCGGAGTCGGCTCAAAACGCCGCTGCCATTTTAAAGACGGTAATTCGCTTGTTGAAGAGGTGACACATTGGCAGGTAAATCGCGGATATCGCGTCCGTTTGTCCGACACTGATCCGATGCCGCTCAAGGAAGCCTATGCAGAACTCAGCATCGCCCCGCAAGGTACAGGGCAGACGAAAGTGGTCTGGAGCATGGACTATCGCGTCAAATACGGGCCGATAGGATGGCTGTTGGGCCAGAAGATGATGAAGAGGATGATGGGCAAGATTCTCGACGGCAATCTGAAGGGACTGGCGAACCAGGTGGCGTCACTGCAATCCGGCAATGTGCAAGCAACCGGATAGTGTGTGAACTGCTTGACCAAGCTAGTTCAATCCCGGCCAGTTCCGGTTCGCCTTGGCGATGTAGCCCGAAATGTCCTCACTCCAGGTTCTTTGAACGGATTTGGAGTAGTTCACATAGAGCTTTCCGTTGACCACCTTATAGGCTAGCGGATCGACGCCCACCTTATACCCGCGCGATACACCATAGGCGCAATAGCCATCATATTGCGGTGCGTATCGCCCGGGATTGTTGGCAAAGGCATCCCGGTTTCTGGCTGTCGCGAAACGGTAGGTCAAACCGTTATGCCGAGCCGTGAAATCGGATGACCCTTCCAATGGCGTATCGCCTGAGAAGTAGGACACCGGATCATATCCGGTCAGCGCCAAGGGGCTTTTGGCGAATGACGGCACTGCAAATGCAGCCACCGCCAGCACAAGGACGGCGGCCAGTCCGAACCCGAGAAATCGCCTGCGCTTGATCATGATGCCACCTCACACCTTCAACTCTTTCAATTTGTGTCGTCTTGGGCGCTGACATTCAATCAACAATCATTTGAAGGCCGGAAGAACTTCGAAACAATCTGCTTCCGCAAACCGGTTTCAATCTTCTATCTTGCCTGAAGTCCGGCAATCACTGTCCGGACGGCAAAGGATCCAACGAGAGTGTTGTTTGGCGGCAAAACCGGAAATTAGCCTGAAGTCCCTGGAAGTGTTTCGATCCTGCGCGCGTTGCGGTTCCGTGACCGGCGCAGCGAAGGCGATGGCGATTTCCACGAGTACCGTGGCACACCACCTTGGTCTTCTGGAAGATCAATTGGACGTTGCCCTGTTTGATCGCACCAAAAAGCCGCTGCGATTGACTGCCGCCGGCAATGCGTTTCTGGCGGACCTGGAACCCGCGTTGGCAGCGCTGCGCCAGGCAACGGCCAATGCCAACCCACAAACCATGCAATTCGGGCGGCAATTGCGCTTTGGAACGATTGAAGATTTTGAAACAGAAGCCGTTCCGGATCTCGCGGTCTTTTTAAGCCACAGCTTACCCAGCGTGGACTTTGAATATCATGTCAATCCCAGTCTGACGCTGTTGGAAATGATGCAAAACCGTATGTTGGACATGTGCATCATGGCAAAGCCAACACATCCCCTGGCGAACATTTCCTATCACCCGGTACTACGGGACCCGTTTGTTCTGGTCGTTCCGAAAACCTGTTCGTACGACGCAGAGCAACTGTTGAACGGCGAGGCAGATCTGCCACTTTTGCGCTTTCATGGATCGCAAATGATCGGCAAACAGATTGAGGCCCAGCTACAACGGATGAAAATCCAGTTGAGGAAGCACATGCTGGTCGGAAACAATGCGATCTTGATGGCGCTGGTTGCCGCCGGTGCCGGATGGGCAATCACAACACCGCTTCTTTACGCGCGCAGCAAGCGGTCTCAGGAAAGTGTCCGTCTTCTCCGCTTCCCGAACCAGAGTTCTGCCCGCGAAGTTGGTCTTTTCTGGTCGGCAGACTGTCCGCTTCAACTGACAGAACTGGTAAAATCCAAACTGCACGAACTCGTTGAGCTTTATGCCCTGGGTCCCGTGCACCAAGCCTACCCGTGGCTCAAGGATGAGTACGTCCACATTTCATTTTAGAAAGTTTCGAAAATCATTTTCGATTTTTTCAATCTTGCCCAAATGCGATTGAAATTGCCGTTCATCCCCGTCAAATGAACCGAACCACCGGGAGATGAGCACATGAAGTCACGCACTAGGGCGGTCGTCATTGGGGGAGGTATTGCGGGCTGCTCCACCCTTTATCATTTGACCCGGGAAGGTTGGACGGATGTAGTGCTGGTGGAGCGCGATGAACTGACCAGCGGCACAACATGGCACTCAGCGGCTCAGGTGACCAATTTCGGCACCAATCAGACCATGGTCGGCCTCAAGACCCATTCTATCAAACTCTATAAGGAACTCTCCGAAGACCCGGACTACCCGATCAACTATCACCATGGCGATGGCGGTATCCGGCTGGCCAATACCGATGCCCAGATGCAGGGCTACGGACACTTCGCTTCCATGGCCCGGGGGATGGATGTTCATTTCGAAGTGATTGATGCCAAGGAATGTGCGCGCCGTCATCCCCTCATCTCCACCGACAACCTGCTTGGCGGGCTCTGGGACCCGCTCGACGGCGACATCGACCCGGCCCAGCTGTGCCAGGCACTGGCTCGCCGCGCGCGCAAGGCCGGAGCCGAAATCTACCGACACACTCCAGTGACCGGATTGACCCAGCACACGGATGACACCTGGACCGTTCATACCGACAAAGGTGATATCGACTGTGACATCGTGATCAATGCCTGCGGCTACCGGGTCAATGAAGTCGGTGCCATGATGGGTGTTCACCACCCCGTCATGTCCATGGAACATCAGTATTTTCTGACGGAGGACATTCCGGCGATCAAAAGTGCCGGTCACCGGATGCCGCTGCTGCGCTGTCCGATATCCGACTATTACTGCCGTCAGGAAAGGAGCGGTCTGCTGCTCGGCTTCTACGAGCAGGACTGCAAGACGTGGGGAATGGACGGTATCGACCCGCATTTCGCAAACGCTCTATGCCCGGACGATCTGGATCGGATTACCGATGTTCTGGAGGGTGCATTTTCACGAATGCCCGTCCTCATGGAGACCGGAATTCGCACGGTGATCAATGGCCCAATTACCTACACCATCGACGGTGCCCCTCTGGTTGGGCAAATCCCGGGAAAACGGAACGCCTTTTGCATCATCGGCTTGCGTGCCGGTCTTGGAGAAGGTGGTGGGCATGGCTGGCTTCTGGCGCAGCAGATAGTGCATGGCGAAGCCTGCTATGACACATGGTGCCTCGACCCCCGCCGATTTACCGGCCATGCCAATGTGGAACTGACCGCGTTAAAAGCAATTGAAGACTATCAGAACGAATTTCGATTTCACTTCCCGCATGAGCACAGGCCCGCCGGTCGCAATGCTAAAACAACGCCCCTTACCCCCCTTCTGGCTGCTGAAGGGGCTGCATTCAGCGTGGTGAACGGTTGGGAGCGGATGGATTACATCAAATCCCACGCAGAATTTCACCCCACGCTCGGATTTGATTTCGACGAAACATTTGATCTGGTCGCCGCAGAAGTCAAAGCCGTTCAGACGCAAGTCGGCCTGTGCGAAGTCAATGGCTTCAATCGTATCGAGATCACCGGGTCCGACCGTCACGATTTCCTGGATCGCATGTTCTGCGGTTTTGTCACTCGAAAGGAAGCCCGCGTTGGTCTTGGTTATCTGCTCAATCATCATGGAATGGTGAAGGGAGAAGCGACGATTGTAAATCTGCCGGCCTCCGACCGTGGCCCGGAGCGCATCTGGTACGGGTCAGCCGCAGCCAGCGAGTTTCACGATCTGGATTGGCTGAAGCAGCATGTAAAGGCAGGGGAAGACGTTCAGATCCGCAGTCTCACCAATGAACAGACAATCCTGGTTTTGGCCGGGCCCAACGCGCGCAAGGTCCTTTCAGCTTGCACTCGTGGGAATTGGTCCAAAGAGGCTTTCCCCTGGTTATCGGTGCGTGAGTATTTCTTGGGTTTTGCGCCGGTAACAGTCATGGCTGTGAGCTTTTCCGGGGAATTGGCCTATGAAATCCACGTCCCGAACGCATCCCTTTATTGCGCCTATCAATCGCTTCGCGATGCCGGTGCGGTCCATGGGCTCCAGCTTTTCGGCGCTCGCGCCGTGGAATCCATGAGGTTGGAAAAGGGATATCTACACTGGAAGGCAGATATTCTGACCGAGTTCGATCCGTTTGAAACAGGGCTCGACCGGTTCGTAAGACTTGATAAGGCAACCTTCATCGGCAAGGAAGCCCTGCTGACACGCAAGGCCAAAGGCCCTGACAAACGACTGGCAACCCTGCAGGTTCACTCTGAAAAAGCACCAGCGCATGCAGGTGCGTCCGTGATGATCGGCCGCTCCGTTGCAGGCACCGTGACTTCGGGAGATTGGGGGCACCGGGTGGGTATGAACCTTGCCTATGCGTTTCTTGACGCTGAGTTGAGTGACGTCGGTCAGCAGTTGAAAATTGACTGCTGCGGAGATCTTGTTGATGCAACCGTCATTCCCGCATCGCCCTATGACCCGGAAACAACCCGCCCTCGAAGTTGAAAAAGCACTGGCGCTAATAATCAGCCGGTGCCGACCTTGACCTGAACTGCCGCTTCCCGCTGACCGTCGTCTTCCTTTGCCTGCATGGCAGACATCAGGCGTCCACGAACAAGACCGCGCACGGAATTGCCGACAAAAATCTCGTCCGCCGCTTCCAGATCCTGCCGGTTCAGGTCGGCTTCATGGGCCAGGCCGCGCTCCAGCAAGCCAGCCCTGAGTGTGCCCGGCAGCACGCCGTGATGCAGCGCCGGTGTCAGCAAACGGCCGTCCTTTTTCAGAAACAGCGTCATGTAACTGCCTTCCGTCAAATAGCCCTCTTCGTTTTCAAAGAGAACTTCCTGACATCCGGT
>NZ_JAILWL010000361.1 GCF_025698965.1 Roseibium sp. | reverse complement strand
CTGCTGGCCGAGCGCATCGAAGAAATCGATCCAGGTCCGGTGGAAGCGATGAAGGCGGCGGGTGCTCCCTTCCTCTCGACGCTGGTCTATGCGGTCTTCCCACAGATCATGCAACGCCAGATTGGCCTTGGCATCTATCAGCTCGACAGCAATCTCAGGGCGTCCGCAGTGGTCGGTATCGTCGGAGCGGGCGGTATTGGGGCGACCCTTGCAAACGCCTTCGGCCGGTATGACTACGACTTCGCCCTTGCCATCACGATGGTTATCGTCGGGGTCATCCTGATTTCCGAGGCTGTCAGCGGTGCCATCAGAAAGCGGATTGCATAATGGAACAGGCATATATTCACGAATGGGCGCGTTACACCCCGCGCCAGCGGCTTCAGCGCTACGGATATTTCGCTCTGACCGCTCTCGTAGTCGCCTGGGCTCTGGGTAGCGTCAACATCATCTGGGCCTGGGTGTGGGATGCACCGACACAGATGGGAGATCTCTTCTCCCGCATGGTGCCGCCAGATCCGACACATCTGGATCAGATCCTCAAGGCCTTGTGGGAAACGGTGAACCTTGCCACGATCGCGACGGCTCTCGCCGTTGTGCTGGCATTGCCGGTTGCATATATCGCGGCCCAAAACACCACGCCCAACGCAGCGACGCTGTGGATCGGCCGGTTCATTCTGGTGTCGTCGCGCTCGGTCAATACGATCATCTGGGCCTTGCTGTTCGTTGCCATCTTTGGTCCGGGCGTCGTTGCCGGCATCGTCGCGATCATGTTCCGGTCGATCGGCTTTCTCGGCAAGTTGCTGGGCGAGGCTATCGAGGAGATCGACCCGAAGCCTGTCGAGGCCTTGCAGGCCTGCGGAGCATCGCATTTCAAGGTCGTGCTCTATGCGATCGTCCCTCAGGTCATGCCGACCTTCTTTGCGGTCAGCATTCTGCGCTGGGACATAAACCTGCGTGAATCGACCGTTCTGGGGCTGGTCGGAGCCGGAGGTATCGGCGTCATCCTCCAGGGCGCCATCGATACCTTCAACTGGCAGGAGGTTTCCACCGTCCTCATTGCCATCATAGCGCTCGTGATCGCTGGCGAAGTTGTCTCTTCCTATTTGCGTCGGAAGATACTCTGAGCGGCATTCAGGAAAGACAGCCCTGGGTGTTCCGCCTGGCACAGGATAAGGAAGCAGCGGGAAAACAGCCTTCCCGCTGCTTTTTTGTTGCGACCATGTGACAACGCACAGGAAAACGCCGAAATAAGGTGCGTGCTTCTTGAACTTTTCGCGCTTTCGGAGATGATCCTGCAAGTCGCCGGTGCCAGTCGGCGGTTTCCTGACATTTTCCCGGGCCCCATCCTTCTTTGTTGTATGACCTCCGGGACGTTTTTTCACCTGCGTCAAATCGGGGCGCGGGTGGCTGCCTCAACTCATTAAAAGGCTTTGCCTATGACTGACACGTTCAAAGGATTTGTCGCCGCGCTTATGGCATTCGCGTTCTTTTCCTCTCATGACGCCGTCATCAAGGCTCTGGGGGGCACGTATCCGGTCTTTCAGATCATCTTCTTTTCGATGCTGTTTGCCTTTGTACCGGTGTCGATGATCATCTTGGCCGATAAGGCAATTGATAATTTCCAGCCTCATCACCCCTGGCTCGTGCTGTTCCGGTCTGTTCTGGCGATCGTCTCGATGTCCTGCGGGTTCTACGCCTTTACCGTATTGCCGCTTGCTGAAGTCTACGCGCTTCTTTTTGCCATGCCGCTCATCGTCACGATCTTGTCTGTTCCCATGCTCGGCGAAACGGTGAGGGCGCAGCGCTGGGCTGCCGTGGTGATCGGGCTGATCGGCGTTCTGATCGTATTGCGTCCAGGCATGACCCAACTGACACTTGGTCATTTCAGTGCGCTGGCAGCAGCCTGTTCGACCGCATTGTCTTCGATCCTGACACGCAAGCTCGGTGGTGAGGAACGTTCGGCCGTTCTAATTCTCTATCCTATGATCCTGTCGATGCTGGCAATGTCGACCACGTTGCCTTTCGTCTATGTACCGGTGGAACTTGATCATCTAGGTGCGATGGCCTCCATCGGCTTCATGTCCGTCATCGCACAACTGTTCATGATCGGGGCCTACAGGGCGGCACCGGCTGCGTTCGTGGCGCCTCTTCAATACAGTCAGATCTTGTGGGCGACATTGTTCGGAGCACTGTTCTTCGCCGAGACGCCGGATCTTTACGTGGCAATCGGTTCGGTGGTGATCATTTCTTCCGGCATGTTCGTCGTCTGGCGCGAAAGCCGCGAGAATGTTTCAAAGCGGACACCGGTTCTGAAAACCGCAAACCCGCGCTTCGACACGGGGCCGCAGCCCAAGTGATGATGAAAGGCCTTTAGTCCAGTTTCTTCTTGAAGCGCAGCGCGGCGATGAGCATGCCGATGATGAAGAAACCGAACATCCAGATCACGTCGCGATAAAGATCCAGAAGCGTGGCGTCGCGCAGGACGAAGCCGCGGATCATGCGCATGAAATGGGTCGCCGGAAACACTTCGGCGATGTACTGGGCGATCACCGGCATGCCTTCATAGGGGAACATGAAACCGGACAGCAGGATCGAGGGCAGCAGGACGAACACGGTCATCTGTGTCGCCTGCAACTGGCTCTTGGCGATCGTTGAAAGGACAAGTCCCAGGGAAAGGCTCGCTCCGATGAACAGCAGCGTACCGACAAAGAGATCCAGCATCTGATTGCCGAACGGGACATTGAACAGCGCGTGCCCCAGTCCTAAAACGATGACAGCCTGCAAAAGTCCGATGAAAATGTAAGGGATGATCTTGCCGATCATCAGCTCAATTGGCCGCACCGGTGTATTGATCAGCATTTCCATGTTGCCGCGCTCACGCTCACGCACGATAGCTGCGGATGTGAACATGATCATGGTCATGGTCAGGATTATGCCGACAAGGCCGGGAACGATATTGATTGCCGTGCGTTGCTCCGGATTGAAGAAAAGGGCGACTTCAAAAGTCGGCGTGGATCGGTTGGGGGCCTGTCTGAACAATTCATCCAGCGGCATGCTGCGCAGACCCTTGATCGCCCCTGCGATCATCGTGTCGGACCCATCGACGATCCACTGGGCTACCGGTCTGCTGGTTTCTTCGTCGGTGGAAGGTGGTGTGCCGAGGCCAACTGCCGGTGAACGGGCGATCCTCTGGGATAGATCGTCGGGCAGAATGAAAGCGGCGCGCACCCGCGCCGACCTGATGGCTTCTTCCGCTTCCTGAACAGAGACAAGCCGCTCGGTGACCTCGACCACTGTCGTAGCCTCGACGATCTGGATCAGCGTCCGGCTGAGACCCGTCTGACTGTGGTCGACGACGGCAATCGGAATGTCACGCACATTGGTGTTGATGGCGTAACCGAACAGGATCAGTTGGATCAGCGGGATCATGATCACCATGCCGAAGGTCATCCTGTCGCGGCGCAGTTGAGCCAGTTCCTTGAAGAAGATTGCCGAGATGCGGGAGAGCGGTCTGATCATTGGCGGCCTTCTCCCGTGGCGGTCACGAAGACATCTTCCAGGTTTGGCCTGACCTGTTCGATCAAGGTCGCTCCGTCCGTTTCAGGCCGTTCCTTCAGGAAATCCGCCGGATCTGGAACATCGTCCGTCACCAGGACGCGCAGACGAGCCCCCAGTTGAGCGGCAGCCATGATGCCCCTTGTGCCGAGCAGATGACGGCGGATGTCGCGCAAATTGGGTCCTTCGATCTCGACCACATTGGCGCCCATGGCTGCCATCAGGTCATTCGGTGCGCCGTCTGCCCGCTTTTTGCCCGCCTCCATGATTGCGATTTTGTGGCAGCGTTCGGCTTCGTCCATGAAATGCGTGGTGACGACAATCGACGTGCCACCATCGACCAGATCAAAGAGCTGCTCCCAGAAGTGCCGACGGGATTCCGGATCCACGGCAGAGGTCGGTTCGTCCAGGAATAGAAGTTGCGGCTCATGCAGCACGGCTGTTGCAAGAGCAAGGCGCTGGCGCTGGCCGCCACTCATCTTGCCTGCGAAGCGGTTTTTGAGTTCAGTCAGGGAATACCGCTCCATAACCTCACCGATACGTTGCTTGCGCTTGCTGGAGGGCAAACCGTAAATCGTCGCCATGAAGTTGAGGTTTTCCTGGACTGTCAGATCGCCATAAAGCGAAAAGGCCTGGGTCATGTAACCGATCTTGTATTTCAGGGTTTCGGCATCTTTTGGAACCGAAAGTCCGAGAACTTCCACAGTTCCCTCGGTCGGTGTCAGAAGACCGGTCAGCATGCGCATGGCGGTGGTCTTGCCGGAGCCATTGGGCCCGAGAAAACCGTAGATCATTCCACGTTCGATCGTCAGGTCCAGTCCGTCTACCGCGTGAAAATCCTTGAATTTTTTAACAAGGCCACGGGCCTTGACCACGATGTCGCCTGCCAACTCGCTCACGGCAGGACCACCTGCGCCGGGACACCGTTGGGCAGGTTGGAAGCGCTGTCCGGTAGTTGAACTTCGGCTACATACATAAGCCGGGCCCGTTCGGATTGATTGAGCGCGTAGTAAGGCGTGAAGGATGGTTCTGAACTGATCCAGCGGACGGAACCTTCGATTGCCTTGTCCAGACCGTCGACCTTCACCTGAAGTCGGTCGCCTTCATTGATTTTTACCCGGTGCGGCTCAGGAACATAGACACGGGCATAAGGAGCATCACCGGCAAGCATAACCGCAACGGGACTGCCTACTGTGACCCGCTCACCCAGGTTCCAGGGCAGATTATCGAGAACGCCGTCACGCGATGCGGTGATCGTCAAGTCGGATAGAATTTTCTCCTGCGTGGCAAGGCTGGCTTCTGCAGCAGCCAGTTCGGCGCGAGCGATTTCAAGATCTTCCGGCCTGGTGCCGGTGACCAGTTCTTTCAGCTGCTCCTCGTCGCTCCTCAGGCTTGCGACAGCCGCGTCTCGTGAAGCCCGGGCGCTGTCAAGCTGTGCCTGACTGGTGGTGCCGCGGCCCGTCAGGTCCTTATAGCGCTGGAACGTTGCTTCCGCATCGACCAGCTCGGCCTTCGAACCGGCAACGCTTGCTTCTGCCTTGGCAATGTCCTCTTCCCGGGACCCGTTTTCCAGCTTCAGAAGATTGGCTTTTGACTGCTGTACTTCAGCACGGGCCTGATTGACGACCGCCTGCTGCTCGGCAGGGTTCAATTGTGCAAGAACAGTACCGGCAGTGACAAAGGTTCCCTGAGCCACCGGGAGGGCGATCAGAACCTCATTGGCCGTCGCCGTCAAAGCAACTCTGTCCCGCTCCAGTGTACCAAGCGCAACATTGCCGTCTTCTCCGAAACAGGCGGTCAGCAAGAGGCAAAGAGTGCTGATTTGGGCTGAACGGACAAGCGTTGCGAACATGAAATCCTCCAAAGGTTCAGCAATATGCGTAATGCAAGCGAGGACTTGCTGATAGCTTGACCTGCTTACCTCACACCCATCATCTTTGCAAAGAAAAAGCCGGGCAGGAACCCGGCTTTCAATTTTCGTTTTTTGAGCTGCGTTCAGCTTGCGCGCTTGAAGATATTGTACCAGCGCTTCTTCGGTGCCGTGATGGCGCGCTCCAGAACTTCTGCAGCGTAAAGCGATGCATTTTCCTTCGCTTTCGCGAGGCCGGAAACCTTGTTTTTCTCCAGGCTCGACAAGCCACCACCGAATTCGAAAAGGTCGCGGAAAGCGGCACGTTCGACGATCGGGGTCATCAGCACGTCGATGTTTTGAGCTGACAGGAAATCCTGAACGGCCTTCATTGCGCGGGTGGTGACAGCCGCATTCGTGCGGGTCAGCACGACACAGTGTTTGATGTCGTGCCGGACGATTTTCTCAAGTTTCTTGATCAGTGTCAGAATTTTCGCACCACCGCGCGCATCCATGGAAGACCCCTGGATCGGCACGACCACAAGGTCGGAAACCGAAACCGCGTTGGCAACGATCAGGTTTTCCGTGCCTTCCAGGTCGACTATCACATAGTCCGAATGCTCGGCTGCATGTGTGATCTGTTCGGTGATGGAGGCCGGTGAAATTTCGCTGACAACCGAAATGCCGGGGCATTTCTTCGGCAACTCGAACCATTTCGAGATCCACTTCTGCGGATCGGCATCAAAAATGGTCACGCGCTTTCCCCGTGCGGCAACTTCTGTCGCCAGCAGCAAAGCAGCAGTGGTTTTTCCGGCACCGCCCTTTGCGTTCGCGAAGGAAATGACTGGCATGTGGGCTCTCCTGACCTAGCCGTGCATTGTCTGATAGACAAGCCTCTTGCGGACTTCTCTGCCTGTCAGTCTTCAAATTTTATGGTTACCAAAGCCTTAAATTCGCAAAATGGGAGGGAGTTATTCAGATTGGTTCAAGTGTTGTGGATAAAGCACTTAAATCTCTAGGTATTATTCGCAATGGCGAGAGGCAGAGGGAAGGTTTTGTTTACTTTTTAGTCCTGGAAACCTTCAGTTGAAAAACACGGAATGACGTTCAGTTGCAGCAACGTTCAAACAAGTCGCCGAAAGATTTGACTGTTGTTTTAACCGGCCAGCCGATTGCGCGCGAGTTTGACCGCGCGTAGGTTAGTCCCGGTTTCGATCAAATGATTTGCCCGGATAAAGGACGCCGCATGCTGTACCGGTTTTTAACCTCCCGCCCGGTCCGTATTGCTCGAGGACTGGTATTAGGTGCAGCACTTGCTCTTGGTGGAACTGGCGGTGCTCATGCCGAAGCCTTGAAGCC
>NZ_JAILWL010000360.1 GCF_025698965.1 Roseibium sp. | reverse complement strand
GGCCGTTCTGCTCCGGAAGAACCGAATACCTTGAACGATCGAAGCCGGGTCAGGCCGGGCGAAGGGAACGTTTGAGATGTCGATGATCTGAAGGTCACCACGCTCGTTGACCACAAAGAGACCCGGTTCTGCGAAAGGTCCAGCGACGTCGATGCCGTTTCCCTTGCCTGATATGTAGAGACCCAGTTCTTTCATCTGATCGACCGTCAGACCGAAGCCGACTTTGTACTTTGGATCGACGTCAGCCATTTGCGCGCTTACCCGCTCCTCGGTATCGGCCGAAACCGCGATGACGTCCACGCCAAGGGCATTCAAATCCGACAGAACTTCATTCAACTCAATGAGATAGCGGGTACACAGCGGACAGTGCCTGCCGCGATAAACTACGATAAGTTTCCAATCGAATCCTTCGGATTGACGAGAAAGGATTGTGGTTCCTCCACCAAGCAAAGCGGTATCGATGACCGGAAAAGGCATTCCGGCCTGCAGTTTGGGACTGGTCATAAAGGCTTCTCTGATTTATATATTGCTCGATACATAAAGCAGTCGAGCGCACCCGCGTCAAGGATTATATATTGAACGATACAAAAAAATTAGGCCGCCCACGTACCTTCGATTACGATGAAGCGCTTCTCGAGGCGATGGGAGTGTTTTGGGCGAAGGGATATGACGGTGCATCTTTGCGCGATCTGACGAAAGCCATGGGTATCACCGGACCGAGCATGTATTCCGCCTTTGGCGACAAACGGGAACTCTATCTGAAAACGATCGACCGATACGCAGACGTCAACGGCTGTGAACCTGTGGTTGTCTTCGAAACCGAACCCGACATAGAAAAAGCCGTGCGCGGATTTCTGGAAGAAGTCATCAAATACGCAACCGATAATGGCAGTGGCGCGAAAGGATGCTTCCTTGCGTCAAGTGTTTCGACAAATATCGGACAGGTTGAGGGTGTCGCCGAGCGTGTGGCCGCTGCGATTGACGACACGGATCAGCGGCTTGCAGCCAGGTTCGAAAAAGAAAAGGAAAAAGGCAACCTGCCTGCGGACTTTCCCTCGCTCGAAAGGGCGGCCCTGCTCTACGACATCCGACAGGGTTACATGTTCCGCGGACGAGCCGGCTGGACCGAAGAACAGCTTCAAAGAGATCTCGATCACCGTGTGCAGATGATCTTGTCTCATTGATGCCAAAGAAACAAAGTCGTGCGGCCAAGCCCCCTTCGGTCTCATGATTTTGAGGATCATGTCTTTGAATACTATCAAACATTGTAACTCTACCGGCCACGAGCCTGAACGACCAGCACAGCCTTAAATGGCTGGAATTGGCGGGACTGCATGGCAGCGTCCCATTCGAAACCTTGCTGCGGCGCAGTAAATCGATTACAAAGCTCAAAATTGATTTAGGTCAATAAGCGTGACCCATACAGCTTGACTGACCTTCGCAACCATACAAGTTAAAACTGGAGCTCGACTTGTCTTCACGCGCCGAGGGCATTGCGCCTGTACAATCGACGAAATTGGATGCTTCGCGCATCAAAACAGAGCTGCTGGCCGGTCTGACCGTTGCGCTGGCTCTGGTGCCTGAAGCCGTGGCATTCGCCTTTGTTGCCGGTGTGAACCCGCTTGTCGGTCTTTATGCAGCCTTCTTCGTCGGACTGATCACGGCCTGCATCGGTGGGCGTCCGGGTATGATATCCGGTGCGACGGGTGCCCTGGCAGTGGTGATGGTGTCGCTGGTTGCCCAACACGGTGTTGAATATCTCTTCGCGACAGTCGTGCTGATGGGCATCATTCAGATCGCCGTCGGCCTGCTCAGGTGGGGAAAATTCATTCGCATGGTTCCCCATCCGGTCATGCTTGGTTTCGTCAACGGTCTCGCCATCGTGATCTTCCTGGCGCAGATGGGACAGTTCCAGGTTCCCGATGCGACCGGCGCCCTCACCTGGATGACGGGTTCGCAACTCTATCTCATGCTTGGCCTGGTCGCGCTGACGATGGGTGTGATCTGGTTTCTCCCGAAAATCACGACTGCCTTCCCAGCGCCTCTGGCCGGAATTCTAGTGGTTTCGGCACTGGTTCTCGGCTTTAACCTCGACACCCGGTCTGTCGGCGACCTTGCTTCCATCTCCGGTGGCCTGCCTGAATTTCACCTTCCAATGGTTCCGCTTAACCTGGAAACCCTGAAGATCATCCTGCCCTACGCCATCATTCTGTCCGCGATCGGTCTGATTGAATCGCTTCTGACGCTGAACCTCGTTGCCGATCTCACCAACACCAAAGGTGGTGCGTCCAAGGAGTGTGTTGCCCAGGGAACGGCCAACATAGTCACCGGCTTTTTCGGCGGCATGGGTGGCTGCGCCATGATCGGTCAATCGATGATCAACGTTAAATCTGGCGCCAGAACGCGCATATCCGGCATCGCCGCTGCCCTTTTCCTGCTGTCCTTCATCGTCGTCGCCTCACCGCTCATCGAACAGATCCCGGTTGCCGCACTGGTCGGCGTGATGTTCATGGTCGTCATCGGCACCTTTGCCTGGGCCAGCTTGAAGATCATGCACAAGATCCCGTTGATCGATGCGCTGGTGATGATCGTCGTGACATGCGTCACTGTATATGCCGACCTTGCGGTTGCCGTGGTTGTTGGTGTGATCATCTCCGCTCTGGCTTATGCCTGGAACGCAGCCAGCCGCATCAGCGCGCGTGTTGGAACCAGCAAGGAAGGCTGGAAAGTCTATCGCCTGTCCGGTCCGCTTTTCTTCGGCTCCACCACTGGTTTTGTCGATCTCTTCAATCCGCAAAATGATCCGGATGACGTTGTTGTCGACTTCATCGATAGCCGGGTTGTTGATCACTCCGGCCTCGAAGCCATCGATGCGTTGGCCTCAAAATACGAAAGCGCTGGAAAGCGTTTGCATCTGCGCCATCTGTCTCCCGACTGCCAGAAGTTGCTGCATAAAGCCGGAACTATGGTTGAAGTCTCGGTTCTGGAGGACCCTGATTATGAAGTCGCGGTCGACTATGGCCACACATTCGACGCACCTGAAAAGGCCTCCTGAAGCCTTATTGCCCTGATCTGATCGGGATATTGTAAAGACCCTGAAGGTTCCGCCTTCGGGGTCTTCCGCATTTACGGCCACCAGTGACAGGCAACTCACACTGTTCAAGTTTCCTGTGTCCCACACCAACGGCAACAATTGAGAACTCATCTGACCACGATTGGTGTAACTTCACGCATTGTTCTCGAAGTTCCTCTATCACTTGGGGAATTCACGCTGCCTGAGCACATCAATTGAATGTTGGAAAACGCCGTGTCCCTTCGCAAAAAACTCTTCATTACCCCAACACTCGCAACTGTCATCGGCTCATTTGTCCTGGTAACCGCCGCCGTAATCCTGATCATTCAGGCTGTGACGTCGGAAACCGTTATCCGGCAGCTTGGCGGCACTCTTGTCGATATGGGAATGGAAAGTTCGGAGATTGCTTTTACAGAGCAACTTCATGCGGTCACGGAAACAGGCCAATACACGCAAGCGAGTTGGGCACGCAATGAGCTGTCATTTGACGATCCGGATTTGCTGGTCACCTATCTCTATGGAGCGCTTGCGCCCATGGATCGGGTTTCTTTCCTGGTACTGGTGGATGAAACAGGAGCAGGTGTTGACGTTGACCGGGGAGAAGCTGATGGCCAGCTGCTGGGAGGTGACGTCACTCTTGCATCGGACATTCCCTCGTTAATGCCCCTTGCAGAAGAAGCCGCCAAACGAACCGATCCATTCTGGAGCGACGCGCTCTATATGCCGAGCCGAGAACACACCTATTTTGTCTACACGCACCCGCTTTACGAAGGTGACGATTATCGCGGCAGCCTGCTCATCGGGATGTCCCTTGAACGCATTTCAGACATCACCTGGCACATTTCCACCGATGACATAATCGTATTTCTGATGAAAGAAGGGTCGCACCAGGTAATTGCCCACCCGACCTTGCATGACAAATTCGACGACCTGAGCTCAGAAACCCCGCTTCTTCACGTCAATCAGATCGCGGATGCGTTTCTGGCAGAGTTTGCGGATATGCCGAGACTCAAAAGTTCCACCTTCGATATTGCGGATGGGCTGCACCTGCATGCAGGCCATGACCAGGACGGGTACAAGCGCTTTGTCATAATCGAGGAACGCAACGAAAACCTGATGGGGATGCCGGCGCGCATTGGCGTGCATTTTCCTGCAGAATATCTGGATCAGCCCCTGCACCAGCTGATGTCGGCGATCGTCGTTGGCACTGTGCTGCTGTTTCTGTCGCTGATTGGTGCCATTTACCTTGCTCGTCGAATTGCACGCCCCGTTCAACGGGCCTCCGTCGCAGCGCAGGAAGTTGCAAAGCTGAACCTAGATGCTGTCGAGCCGCTGCCCTCCAGCGTCATCCGCGAACTGGACGACCTTTCGAAAGGTTTTAACGCCATGGTGGGTGGTCTGACGGCGTTCAATCGATATGTTCCGCGGACACTGGTGCAGAAGCTGCTCAGCGAAGGCCGCGCGGACGCCCCACCTGAAGAGCGCGAAGTAGCAGTTCTCTTTACCGACATTGCCGGTTACACCGCCGCGTCGGAAGGCATGTCCGCGTCGCAAACTGCGGCGTTCGTCAATCACCATCTGTCTTTGCTCGGAGCGGAAATCACCAAACGGGACGGTACGATCGACAAATATATCGGCGACAGCGTCATGGCTTTCTGGGGCGCGCCGGATCATCTCGACAATCCGGCCGAACACGCCGCCCAGGCGGCTTTGGGTATGGCAGCTGCAATACACGCCGACAACCAGAAACGCCAAGCCAACGGCGACAAGCCGGTCCGCATCCGCGTTGGATTGCATCTCGGTCCCCTTGTTGTCGGTGACATCGGTGCTCCGGGGCGGGTCAATTACACCGTTATCGGCGACACGGTGAATGCAGCCTCCCGTCTTGAAAGCCTGGGCAAGGAAATCGATCCGGACGCTGAAGTGGTGATCCTTGCCTCAGAAGACATAGCCAGGCACCTGAGCAATGATATTGAGTGCCGTCCGATAGGACCGCAGAAGGTCAAGGGTCGCGCAGAGCCTTTGCAGGTGGTGCGACTGCTGGCTTGAAATAGAGTATTCAGGCAAGAAATCCGAGAACCAGACCGCTGGCAATCCCGAACAGACATAAAAGACTGAGGCTCATAAACAGCCCTCGCAGACCGTCCTTACCTGCAAGATAGCTATAAGTGTAGCCGAGGCGGGCAACGGCAAAGCCGACAATCCAGACCAAAACAGCAGAAACCGGCGGAGACACAATGGCAAATACAGAGGCGACAAACACGAAATAGATCGTGTTTTCAGTCGTGTTTCGATGGGCATTATGACGACGTTCCAGCTCATCCCAGCCTTCCCTCACCGTGTCTTCCCGTTTCCTACCACTCGCACGCCATTCTTCAGGTGTCGCATACATACCGAAACGGCCACGCGTCAATTCAGTGGTTGTCATCAACCAGGTATGATTGATCAAAAGCAAAACCGCCGCCGCCACCAATGCCATGACAGTGTTCTCATCAGGCAGAGCAATTTCGGGTGGCTGTATCCGGAACACAAAGACGTTCAGGACAATGCAAATGCCAAGCAGCGCAAACGGGTAAGCAAGTACAAATATACGGCCGCGCCGTCGACGCGCCTCTTCATCAGAATTCATGATGTACCCAATCCCGTTAGACCCTGCATCCTGAAAAGAAAACAACGCTTCCATCAGGACCACCACTGACAAAATTATATAGTGACGCCACGTTGAAATGCCGCATGGTTTCGACAGGTAAAATTGAAATCAACACGATTTCCACACCTTCAAGTAAAAATTCAGTCGAACCGGACCATCAAGAGCCCCGGATTACTTTGCTCTGCATGAATACACACGGTATGGATTAGGAACTAAGCTGACGAATCCGGGAACGCGGGAAATAGTTTGGCCATTAAACGGCGTTTTCATATTACACCGACACTGACAACCGTAATCGGGGCTTTCGTATCGATTACGGCAGCTTTGGTTTTATTTGTTCAAGCTTCCACATCTGAAAAGGTGGTTCGGGATCTGGGCGGTGAACTGATCAATGTAGGTCTAGGCGCGCTTGATCAGGGTTTTTCTTCTGAGATAGAGGCCGTCGAAGAAGCCAGTGCTTTCACGAAAAAGACGTTGATATCAGGCAGCGTCCTGATGGACAGACCTCAAGAGGTTGCCGACTATCTTTATGGTGCTCTTTCCGCTTTGAAGCATGTTTCGTTTGTCATCGTCGCAGACGAAAATGGCAATTTTGTCCAGATCGACAGAGGTGCCGCAGACGGGGTTCTGGTTCCTCAGTTCGTTCCCGTGACTGACAAGACCCACGCGTTGGCCAATCTCATAAAAGCATCGGCGTCCAGCACCGCTCCTTTCTGGACCGAACCGCAATACCTGAGTGCCCGTCAGCATACCTACATCGCGCATGTCGAGCCGGTAATAGAAGGCGGCGTTTATCAGGGTCTCATCATCATGGCCATGTCGATGCAGCGCCTGTCGGAAATCACTGACGAGATTTCAACGAACCTGGTTACGATGTTCATGATCACACCGGACAGCAAGGATGTGGTTGCCCATCCGGAACTGGAACAGGTATTCGACCGCCTGTCCCCAGTCTCCCCGCTAATCAGCCTTGACCACGTGCCGGATGGTTTCCTGGCGGGACTGAGGTCCACTGAATTGGTCGACGCCGCCGAATATGGCATCGATAACGATCATGAGCTGCGCTACGG
>NZ_JAILWL010000036.1 GCF_025698965.1 Roseibium sp. | reverse complement strand
GGCCGAAGTCGTTCCGCTGACGAATGCGAAAAGATGCGCAACGGGACTGTCCCCCGCCGCATTCTGCAATTCCGGGTCCTTGCCGAGATCGAGACCTGCTTCTTCGATAATCTCGACGTTTTTTCTTGTGAGCTGCACCGGTGCCCGCTGGTCCATTTTTAGAGAGGCGGAAATAACCTGCCCCGGCACATTCGGAAAAAATGTGGACTTTATCTGACCGGTCCCGACCAGTCCGAAAACCAGCGTCGCCACACAGACAAACAGGATCAGAACCGCATATCGATTGCGAAGCGACCACTTCAGCACCGGCTCATAAATGCGGTCCCGGAACCCCCGCAATCCGCTCCGGGCCTTGGTCTGAACCCAACTCCAGCAACGCGTGATCAAGCCGGGTCGATCGGATTTATTCATTGAAATGTGAGCCAGATGCGCAGGCAGGATCAGCTTGCTTTCCAGGAGGGAAAACAGCAAGGCGAGGATCACCACGCCTGCAAAACTGGCCAGTGCCTTTCCCAGCGGACTGTCAATCAGCAGCATCGGAAAAAAGGCAGCGACGGTGGTCAAAACCCCGAATACGGTCGCGGTCGAGACCCGCTCCACACCAACTTCTGTGCCCCGCAGCGGATTGGCGAATTTCTTCCGTTGCTCATGAACGCTTTCCCCGACAACCACAGCATCGTCAACCAGAATCCCAAGTACGATGATAAAACCGAAAGTCGTGATGTCGTTGAGTGAATAGTCGATCCAACCCGTGGTCGAAACGGCCAGCGCTCCGGCAATGGAGATCGGAATTCCCATGGCGACCCAGAAGGCCAGTTTCACGTTCAGGAATATGGCCAGCATCAGAGCGACGAGCAGAAGCCCCTGGATGGCACTGTCGCTCAACAGCTGAAGGCGATCCGAGATATAGTCCCGGGAATTCCCCCAGATGGCGATTTCCACGCCGCTCGGAAGCCCTCGCCTTGCGTCTTCAACAATCCCATCTGCGGCCTCTGAGACTCGCAACAGATTGTCTTTGCGGCCGATCAGCACTTCCATTCCGACCGACGGTTGCCGGTTGAACCGGGTTTCAATGTCAACTTCTTCAAAACCGTCGGTGATGTTTGCAATATCACCTAGCAGCGTCGTCGTGCCGTCCGGCCACTGAACGATCGGGATCTCTTGATAATCACGCAGAGAATAGGCCTGACTGTCGGCCCGAAGCGTGATGTATCCCCCTTCTGTTCGAAGCGTTCCACCCTGGAAATAGAGCGACGCTTCCTGGATGCGGGCCATGACATCACCGATCGTCATATCGAGGCGTTCCAGGGTGCCGGGCAGAAACTCGATTGCGATCTCCTGATCCTGAAGCCCCCAGTTCTCGACCCTGGAAACTTCCGGGCTTGCAAGCAGATCAGCCCTCAAGTCGCGGGCGATTTTTTGGAGAGTCTTCAGGTCCGTATCGCCAAAGACCTGCACATAAAGCGCAGGCACGTCGAAATTGTTGGCCTCGATTACGGGACGGCGAGCATCCTTGGGCATGTCCCAGATGCCGTCGATTTTCAGCCGGACATTGTCAAGCAGCTTCTGCAGCGCATAACCATTGTTTTTCTGGATGGATACGACTGAAAACCCCGGCTCAGAGCTGGAGCGCACAGCCTTGACGCCCTCAAGGCCTTCAATTGCCTTTTCGATTTTGCGGGTAACCTGCTCGTCAACTTGCGCCGTATAGGCATTTGGAAACGCGGTGGAAACGGTAACGGTGTCGGCTGGAATTTTTGGAAAACCCTCAATTCGAACCGTCATGAACGACGTCACACCTGCCACCAGAATAAAAACCATCAAAAGATTGGCGGCGACCGGATTGCGGATAAACCAGTTGGTGAGCCAGGTCATTTGCTGTCTCCCGCAATCACCGGGGCAACCTGTTGCCCGGGCAAATAGGCACTCATGGGCAGTCGAACAATGCGCAGCACGTCGCCCCCGGAGTTGCCGGACGGAGCCTTGACGATCACCTCGCCGTTATCCCGGAACAATGCAGCAGCCTCATATCGCTGGAGCCGATCGGACGGATCCAGGAACCAGACAAAGCCATTTTGCGTCAGCGCACTTTCCGGAATGCGCAGTGTGTTGCCGATGCTTGTTCCAGGGAGACCGACCCGAACAAACTGTCCTGGTAAAACCTCGCTATGTTCAGTTGCCTCGACCTCGAGAAAAAGCTGATACCTGCGCGATTTCGGATCCAGAAAACCACCTCCACGCTTCAGCATTGCAGAACCGATCCACGCTCCGGCTTCACTGAACAGCTCGGCGTTCATGGTGTCCCAACCTGTTCGCAGAAGTGCCCATTCCTTCGGCGCGAGCGAGACCCTGATATCAAGCAGGCTGTCATCCAGAAGCGAGAACAGAACGTCGCCTTCATTGACTGATTGCCCAGGACTGACCGACCGTTCCGTAACAATCGCGTCGAAGGGAGCCCTGATTGAGGTCGACTTGAGATCAAACTCCGCCGCTCCAACCCTTGCTTCGGCCGCCGCCACGGATTGCTCCGCCACACGGACTTCCGGCAAATGGATGGCCAAGTCGGGCGGGTCCTGATTGGGATTGACCGCGCGCCAGTCCTTTAGTGCAATATCCCGTTTCTTTTGTTTTTGAAGCAGTTCGAATTCTGCAGTTTTCAGCGCAGAGCGCGCTTCTTCCAGGTTTGCCTGATAGGAGGCGGGTTCCAGTTTGAGAAGCACCGTATCCAAATCAACGCGTGATCCGCCCAGCGCTGAAGGAGCAATCTCGGTCACAATTCCGGCCACCCGGGATCTCAAGTCAACCTGCCAACGGGGTTTTACCTCGGCAAACACCGAGACTAAGCCTGCATGCTCACCGACTTCAGCGTTGACGTAGCCAACCGGCCGCAACACGAGCGCAGAGGCAACCTCGTTGACGTCGGCGGTATCTTCAAGTGAGCTCAGGAAACCGGCCACACCGGCAAGGCTCACCAACGCCAGTGCGATCCACAACGCTCTTCTCATCGCCAGAACTCCCGGTCGCAGGTCGTGGTGCTGGATTTAAAATGTCGAGTTTTCAACTTTGAGACGCGGCTCACTGGCAAACCTCGTCAAATTTGCTGATGCTTTGCCAGGTTAGAGACAGCCCTCTCCCGCTTTGGTCGTTTGAGACTTGAAGCTGTAGGACCGGCCCCTTGAAGGTCGCGCTGAGGTCGTAAATCTTCTCTGTTTCCGGATCCAGGATCTTGCCTTCAACCCATCGATCAGCTTGCGGAGCCCACTTCAGATCCCACAAGATCGGCAAACCGCATAATTGCGATTTATAGCGTGACAGCGCTGCATCACGCGTTGCCCCGGGCACTCCGACGATGATGCCGCAAAGCTCGGAGCTTCCCTCCTCGCAAGCGCCCGTCGCGACAACAAGGCTTTCATCTTCCGTGATCCAGAACCCCTCTACCGGGGTGTCTGCTTGTCCGGGAACAACGGATGCGAGCAGCAAAACTGACATGGTTCCAACAAGCGAACGGCATTGCTTCGGGAGTGCATCGAAAACCTTGCTATCTTGAGAATTAATTCTGGTTGTGATTTCGCTCAGGCGTGACCAGCTCTGCAGAGCGACGGGAAGCAGAAGCGCAGCTTCGACATATTCCCAGGAATAGCTGGCAATCGAGAAAATCTGGCCAGCGGTTACACCTGGAATGCCTGCCCCCTGAAACAGGTTGAACGCGATGAAGACAATTTGAAGAAAGAAGATGCCGCCATAGACGACAGCTTCCGTGTCGGAGATCGAAACCTCGTGACGTCTGAGCGATCGAAGATGCCTGAAAACTCCCAAACGACTGCCGGCAGATAACAGGTCAACCTGCTGCTCCCGCTGCGCATTGAGGCTGGCGTTGTAGGCATAGAACCGCCGGTGGAAGCAGGCATAGACACAAATCATCCCCAGAACGACGACAGCGGACGAGATACCCAAACGAACATCGAAATAGGTCAGGATCGCAAAACTGACGGCAATCTGAATAATTGCCGTAATCAGTTCCGGCGCGTCCTGTTCCAAAAAGTCGACGAGTTCCCGGGACATGTCGATCCTGGCACTGCGTTTGGAAACCTGAAGCGTCGATGATCTACGCTGGAGTTCCGAACCGAGATGAAGCCTGATGGTGCCATATGTGCGTGTGTCGTATACCCTTCGCCCGACTGCTATGACGCCGAGACCCGAAAGAATGCCGACCATCCAGAAGAGTTCCGTCGTTCTTCCCGTCAGCAGACCATCTATGGTCATGCCGATCAGCAACGGAATGAGTGCGATGAGAATGTTCTCGATGAGAACGATGCCCCAGGTCAGCGCAATCCGGTTTCTGAACGTGCGCAAAATAAAGGGGAGATCAATTTTTATCTGCATTGCCTAAACGTCTCAAATCAACTGAAATCCCGTGGAATCGGGAAACCGATCGAATGACCGCTGCTCAACCGGCCTGACCACATTGCATGGTCAAACAGAGATCTCAAAAACTGAGCGAACGATCGTTCATTATGTAGTAAGAAAAACCGAAAATGCCAATGCACAAAACGAGAAAAATCGGATGAGTGAAAAATTATCGCGCGCGGAAACCGCAGATGCGCGCCGGAAACACATCATCGAAACCGCTGCTATCTGCTTTATCGAACAGGGGTTTCATCAGACCGGCATTCGCGACATAGCCAAACGTGCAGGCGTTTCCCTTGGCAACATCTACAATCATTTCGGCGGAAAAACCGAACTCATCGCGGCAATCGCCACGCTTGAAGCCGAAGACCTTGCCGAATTGCAAGAGGGGCTGACAAATAATTCGGATCCGCTTGCGGCTCTGGAAACTTTCGTTGAACGCTATCTGAAGCTCTGCAGCCAGCCGGAATACTCGGCCCTCACAATTGAAATCCTCGCAGAAGCCATGCGCAACCCGGTGATCGTTGAAGGATTCCTGACCAATCGGGACAGTCTCCTTTCGGCCCTAGAAGATCAGATTGCAGCCATTCGCAATCTGTCTGGAGCAAAACCGGACATTTCGGACCGGGATTGCGCAAAGTTCACGCTTGATCTCATCGAGGGCCTGGCAATGCGTATCGCCTTTTCTGAAAGGAAGCCGAGCAAAAGAGAACTGAACTCTTTGAAAATAGCTGTCAAACATCTACTTTAAGTCCCCTCACCTTGCCTCTATGGATCTTCAAACCTCTTTTAACGCGCCGGATATATTCTCAGTCGGATTCAACTTGTGCATTCAAAGGCCACTTCGGACCATTTAAACATGCCAACCATTTACCAGCTCAAATCCCGTTTTCAGGATCTGCTCCGTCCGGTATGCCGCAAGCTCGCGGCAGGCGGTATTACTGCCAATCAGGTGACGATTTCGGCAATTGTCCTGTCTGTCCTGGAAGGTGCGCTGCTGTGGCTCTTTCCCGGTGCCTCGCTGCCCTTGCTGCTTCTACCGGTCGTTCTGTTTCTCCGCATGGGTTTGAATGCCATTGACGGTATGCTCGCCCGGGAACACGACCAGAAATCTCACCTCGGAGCCGTTTTGAACGAGCTTGGCGACGTTGTTTCGGACACGGCGCTTTATCTACCGTTTGCCGCCCTGCCCTTTGTTTCAACCGAACTAGTCATCGGGCTGGTGATCCTCGCAATCATTGGAGAGATGACAGGCGTCATTGGCGTTCAGATAGGTGCGAGCCGCCGGTATGACGGTCCTTTCGGCAAGAGCGACCGAGCCGCGCTTTTCGGTCTCTGCGGGTTTTTGATGGGGATTGGCCTGACCATGCCAATTGTCTACCAGATCCTGTTCGGTCTGGGCCTTATCTTGTCCGCGCTCACAATTTTCAATCGAGCCCGCAATGCGCTCAAGGAGCTGGAAACCCGATGAAGTTACTCGCCATTCACTGGGCTCTGATCGGCATCTGGGCTCTGCTCACACTGGCCAGCCTTGTTGTGTTCGTCGTTTCAAAACGTTCAAGCAAGGACATGAGCGAACTCGTTCAACGCACCCAGAGCTGGTGGGTAATGGTGGCGATTTTCACGCTCGCCTTTCTGGTCAGCCAAACCATTTCGATCATTGTGTTCGCACTCATCAGTTTCCTGGCGCTCAAGGAGTATTTTTCGATGATCCCCACCCGCCGGGCCGACCGGCGGGTGCTGTTCTGGGCGTATCTGTCGATCCCGGTTCAGTACTTCTGGGTCTACGACCATTACTACGGCATGTTTGCTGTCTTCATTCCGGTCTACATGTTCCTGTTTCTGCCTTTTGCCAGCTTGCTGTCCCAGCAGACAGACGGATTTCTGAAATCGGTAGGCACACTTAACTGGGGGCTGATGCTGTGCGTCTTTTCGATCAGCCACGCGGCATTTTTGCTGATCCTGCCGGCAACGCCTGAAAGCAGCGCCGGCGGCGCCGGACTGCTTTTGTTTCTGATCTTCCTGACCCAGTTCAACGATGTCGCCCAATACACCTGGGGCAAGCTCTTCGGGCGTCACAAGATTATTCCGGGTGTCAGTCCCAACAAGACATGGGAAGGTTTCCTTGGCGGCGTAGCCACCACATTCGTTCTCGCCATGTTGATCGCGCCGCTTGTCACGCCTCTTGACCTGCCCCATGCCGCCGCAGCCGGTCTCCTGATTGCCGTAGCCGGTTTTGTTGGCGACGTGACGGTTTCCGCCCTAAAGCGCGACCTTGGTGTCAAGGATACAGGCAGCCTCATTCCAGGCCACGGAGGCATTCTGGACCGTATCGACAGCCTCACTTTCACGGCGCCGCTATTCTTTCACTTCACCCGATACTTTTATTATTAAGAGGCCGCATGCATGTTGCAAAAAGCCTTCTATATTTTCGTCAAGACCGCGGTTCTGTTCCTGCTTGGCCTGAACGTCCGGCGAAAGGAACTTCTCCCTTCCGATGGTCCGGCAATCATTGTTGCGAACCATAACAGTCATCTGGACACAATGGTGCTGATGGCACTGATGCCGCTCTCCAGGCTCAAGGACATCAAACCCGTAGCTGCTGCCGATTACTTTTTCTCCTCTCCTCGAAAAGCCTGGCTGTCGGAACATGTCCTCGGCATCATTCCGGTGGAAAGAACCGGTGCCGACAAGACCGTGGATCCGCTGGAGGGCTGTTACGAGGCCCTGGCTCAGGACAAGGTCCTGATCCTTTTTCCAGAAGGGTCTCGCGGCGAACCGGAACAGATGACGGATCTGAAGAAAGGAATTTCATATCTTGCCGAACGGTTTCCGGACGCTCCTGTCGTTCCCGTATTCACCCACGGCCTCGGCAAGGCCCTGCCCAAGGGCTCCTTTTTGCTGGTGCCGTTTTTCTGCGACATTTTTATCGGTGAACCAATCACTTGGCCGGGAAACCGGACTCAATTCATGAACAGATTGAAAGAACGTTTCAGCCAACTCTCATCGGAAAAGAACTTTGCGTCCTGGGAGTAAGACACTTGCTGCCCTCTGGGGGTTTGCCGAAGCAACCCTGTTCTTCATCGTTCCTGATGTTCTGCTGTCCAGTGTTGCGCTTTCTTCATTGAAGAAAGCTCTGTGGGCCTGCCTGAGTGCAGCCCTTGCAGCAACACTAGGTGGGCTGCTGGTTTGGATCTGCGCCAACCAGTATCCGCAGGAAACCAAGGATGTTCTGCTCAAAATTCCAGGCATCTCAACGACAACCTACGCGACGGTAAGAGAACTGCTGCAGAACGGCCTGTTTATTGGCATGCTTGAAGGAGCATTTTCAGGCGTCCCTTACAAGATATTTGCAGCAGAAGCAGGATCTGCAAACGTTTCCCCTCTGGCATTCGCGGTACTCTCGCCAGCCGCCCGACTACCGAGATTTGTTGCGATTGTGCTTGTTGCATTCGCTTTGTCGCGATTGATTGGCACACGACTTTCTAAGTCCGCCAAGCTTGCCATCTCCCTTGCGCTTTGGGCCTTGTTCTACATCTTCTATTTCCAGGCAGTCGGCTGGTAGCACCTGCCGGAAAGCGACGAACATCGGAACATTGACGGCTTAGGGAACTTCATGTGAACCCGCCTTCTCAACCGCGAGGATCAACAGCTTGCGGCACCGCTTCCCTTGCAAGCCACGCCCGATAGGCCTACGGAGTAGATATGAAATTCCTTGCAATCTCTGGCAGCAGCCGCAGTATTTCGACCAATACTGCAATGCTCAGGGCTGTGTCGAAACTGTCAGAACCGGACCATGATATCGTGGTTTTTGCCAGTCTCGCCAGCCTGCCCGTCTTCTCACCGGATGCCGAGGACGATCCGTTGCCGAAACCGGTAAAGGCTTTCGTCGACATGATACGGGAATGCGATGGACTGATAATCGCAAGTCCAGAATATGTCAGAGCTATTCCGGGTGGATTGAAAAACGCGATTGATTGGCTTGTTTCCCGTGAGGAGATAATTGGAAAGCCGATTGCGCTGATGCACGCCTCTCATCGAGGACACGACATGCTGGACCAACTAAGGTTGGTCTTGTCGACAGTAAGCGACAAGTTTGCGCCGGAGATTTTCCTGGCGTTTGAGCTTGTGAAGTTCTCACCCGAAGAAATATCGCAACGTTTGAAGTCACCTCCAAACCGATCAAAAATAACTGATTTTCTTAAAAAATTTGCACAGCACTGCGCATAGAAATGGGCTTAAAACAACTGTCTGAACTCTTGGTCTGAATACCCTTGAATTTTGTCCCAGCGCATTTTGGCGGGCTCGAAAAGACCACATCAAGTGGGTCCCAAATCGTTCAATGTGTTCTTGCCTTCACATTAAAAAGGCGCTCCGAAGAGCGCCTTACCGGTACTGCCAGCTTTATTCTGCTGCGGTCTCTTCTGCACCGGAATCCGTTGCGCCCGTTTCGTCAATATCTTCAGGAGCGGTATCTTCAGCCTGTTCCTCAACCGGCTTTTGAACTTCGAATTTAACTTCGAAAGATCCTTCAGGCCAATCAGCCGTCACAGTGTCACCTGTCGAAATGTCTCCTTTGAGGATTTCCTCGGACAACCGGGCTTCCACCAGCGTACGGATCTGCCGGCGAAGTTCCCTCGCCCCGAATTCAGGCAGATATCCTTCCGCCGCGACGTGATTGACCAGACTTTCGGAAAAGCCGAGCGTAATGCCCTGCCCGCGTGCTGCCTGCGTAACCCCTTCAAGCCGCAATTTGACGATTTCGCGGATGTTATCCTTCGACAACGAATGGAAAACGATGATCTCGTCCAGCCGGTTCAGAAGTTCCGGCCGGAAGTAATGACGCAGCTTGTCCATGACGCCGTGTTTCAGATCATCATATTTTGCCGCCGGATTGGCCGACAGTTTCTCTTGAATGACCTCGGCCCCGACATTGGACGTGGCGATGATGATCGTGTTCGAAAAATCGATCATCCGCCCCTTGCCGTCCGTGAGGCGGCCATCGTCGAACACCTGCAGCATCACGTTGTGGACTTCCGGGTGCGCCTTTTCGATCTCATCGAGCAGAACCACCGAATACGGCCGGCGGCGTACACGCTCGGTTAGCTGGCCACCCTCGTCATATCCGACATAGCCGGGCGGGGCCCCGATGAGCCGGGCGACCGTGTGCCGTTCCATGTATTCGGACATGTCGAGCCGGATCATGGCGTTTTCGTCACCGTAGACAATCGCTGCAAGTGCTTTGGCCAGTTCCGTTTTACCGACCCCGGTCGGGCCAAGAAACAACATGGTTGCGACGGGTCGACCACTGGCCTGAAGCCCGGATCGGGCAAGGCGCACAGCCAGACTGACTGCTTTCACCGCCTCGTCCTGTCCGATCACCCGTTCGTGCAGCAGATCCTCCAGCTTCAGGAGCTTGTCACGCTCTTCCTCCGTCAATTCCGAGACGGGGATACCTGTGAGCGAAGCAACGACTTCTGCAACATGAGCCAGCTGGACAACCGGCGTTTCACCGCCAATGGAGGTCTGCCACGTGTCTTCCATTTCGGAAATCTCGTCCCGAAGACCGTCGATCTGTTCATCCAGGTCCTGAGCCCTGTCATAGTCCTTGTTGGCTTTGGCCGCTTCGTGTTCGCGCTCGAGTTTGAGAAGTGCCTCGTCTTTTTCCAAAAGATCCTGAGGCCGGGCTGTCGCACCGATGCGTACGCGGGCGGCTGCAGTGTCCATCAGGTCGATTGCTTTGTCCGGCAGGAACCGGCTGGTGATGTAACGGCTGGAAAGGTCGACCGCCGCCGAGATAGCCTCATCGGTGATTGTCACCTGATGGTGCGCTTCATATTTGTCGCGCAGGCCTTGAAGGATCATCACCGTCTGCTCGGTTGTCGGCTCCGGCACGAGCACCGGCTGGAACCTGCGTTCAAGGGCTGCATCCTTCTCGATGTGTTTCTGATACTCGTTAAGTGTGGTTGCGCCGATCAGATTGAGGTCGCCGCGCGCCATCGGAGGTTTGATGACATTGGCGACATCAAGCCCGCCTTCGCCGCCGCCCTGCCCGGCTCCCATGATCGTATGCAGCTCGTCGATGAAAACGATCACGCTGTCCTTGTTGGCCGTCACTTCATCGATGACTTCCTTGAGCCGTTCTTCAAACTCGCCCCGGTATTTGGACCCGGCAACCATGGAATTGATATTGAGTTCCACGAGGCGCTTGCCGCGCAACTGCTCGGGCACGTCATCATTGACGATACGCTGCGCAAGACCTTCAATAATGGCGGTCTTGCCGACGCCTGGCTCGCCGATCAGAACCGGGTTGTTCTTGGTTCGCCGCGCCAGCACTTCAATCGCTGAGCCGATCTCTTTGGACCTGCCGATAACCGGGTCCAGATCACCCCGGTTTGCGGCCTCTGTCAGGTCGCGTGAATACTCGTCCAGTTTCGGCGTTTCGGACTGGGGTTTGGCACCTCCATCCGGGCCTGTGCCAACCACTTTGGCAGCTTTCTGGCGAAGCGCTTCCGGCGTCAAACCATAGGTTTTCAGCACCTGGTTGGCACGCCCTTCGCCAATATCCATCAATCCCAGGAACATGTGAACAGGGCCAATATAGGTGTTGCCGAATTCGCGCGAGATCCGGAAGGCAGCCTGCAACGCTGCTTTCACGCGCGGCGATACCGTCATGGATTTTTCGCCGCTTTCATCGTCTTCGGACGTCTTTTGCACATCGCCGAAAAAATTGTGTTCAATATGCTGCTTCAGATCGGAGGCGTTCAGCTTGAACCGCCGCAGAATATCTTTCACGGACGGTGTGTTGGCGAGCACATAGAGCAAATGCTCCGTATCGATGATGGTGCCACCCTGCTCGTCAACAATTTGCGCCGCGGCTTGCAGAGCCTCGCGGGCTTCGTCGGTCAGGTAGCTTTCGAGATCAACCGCTTCCCGGTCGCCGAACCCGACACTATCACCACCACCGCCGCCTTCACGAGCAGCCATAGCCCGCGCAAGGTCGGAGAGCCCCTCAGGGTCCGAGCCGAACATCTGGTCGCCGAACAGCAGATCCATCGGCGACGTCGACTGCCGTCGCATGGCAAGCTGTTCATAATGTTCCTGGCACAGCTCAACGACGCTCCGGCGGCCACCCCGACGCACCTGCGCCCTGTACTCCGCCCGCTTGCCGCACACATCGCAATATCCCTGTGCCATGACACTCTCCCTAACTTAAGATCCCTGTTCCGGATCCAATGCAGCATTTCCTGAATTTCGGGTCGGATACCCGATCCTCTCAATGCATCAAGGTTAGGAAAAATGCTTGGCGAAGGAAAGGCGGATTCTGTAACCAGTGCGAGTACATATCAAGCCTCCCTCAACCTGAGGAAGCAGCCACGGTCAGTGCGATGCCGCCGACCGCCGAAAACACCAGAACGTAGATCAGCGGAACATGAAAGCGCAGCAGGCCCAAACCTGCTGCAAGAGCCAGCAGCAACACGCGCCAGTCGAAGCTTGCCGCATCTGGAATCCAAAGCGTCAGCCAGCCGACTTGCACATGCTGTACTTCGGTAAAAAGCACATGCAATGCGAACCACACCGAAAGGTTCAGGACAACACCGACGACCGCGGCGGTTATCGCCGAAATCGCGGCGTTGAGCCTGGGCTGGGCAGAGATCCATTCGATGTAGGGAGCCCCGGCAAATATCCAGAGAAAACATGGAACGAACGTTGCCCAGAGCGCGACGCACGCTCCCCAAACTCCGAAAAACAGCCCTCCGACACGATCAGCCGCCAGGAAGGCCACAAACTGAGTGACAAGGATGAGTGGTCCCGGTGTGGTTTCCGCCATGCCGAGTCCATCCATCATTTCCCCTGCCGTCAACCAGCCATAATCCGTGACGATGTCCTGAGCCATATAGGCAAGGACCGCATAAGCTCCTCCGAAGGTGACAACCGCCAATTTCGAGAAAAACGTCCCTATTTCTGCAAGTATCGGCAAATTTGCGAACAGTCCCAGAAGAAACAGCGGAACGAGCCAGATCAGCAGCCACAACAGAACGGTTTGGAAGGTTTGCCGCAATGAGACATGTACCGGCACAAGTGACGCGCTGGTGGCAACCTTGCGATAACCGACCAGCGCACCATAAATTCCTGCCGCAAGAATGATCAGGGGGAACGGCAGGGACAGAAAGAAAATGCCAACAAAGGCAAGCCCGGCAATGAACCATTGATCGAGCCCAGATAGTGCCCTTCTGGACAAGCGCAGCAATGCCTCGAAGACAACGATCAACACAGCAGCCTTGATACCGACAAAGGTGTTTTGAACCAGAGGCAATGTCCCGTAACGGGCATAAACTGCAGACAACAGGAGGATCACCGCAGCGCCAGGAAGAATGAACAGCCCTCCGGCGACAAGCCCTCCCAATGTCCCGCGCATTCGCCAACCGGCATAGGTCGCCAATTGCATCGCCTCAGGTCCGGGCAAAAGCATGCAAAAGCCCAACGCATTCAGATAGGCCTTTTCGTCGAGCCACTTGTTCTCGTGAACAAGCTTTCGGTGCATCAGCCCGATTTGAGCTGCCGGGCCGCCAAATGAAAGAAAACCGATTCCGGCGAACACTTGCAGAAAACGCAGGCGCGAAGCCGGATTGCACGGCTCCGGAAGCCGTGCAATCTCAGATTCAGTCGACATGATTCAAGCCTTCTGTGGAGCTGTGGAAGGCCAGTCATGCCCTTCATTTGTGGCATCACGCGCCCAGCGATAGAACGCATCGTAAAGCCCCATACCCGCTTCCAGCTGCTGAAGATCATCACGATACATACGCGACAGCCCCAGGGAGGCGGCGAGCAAACCGGCCGCTTCGGGTGCCAGATCGTGGCGGTTGGTATCGGCACCCCGCACGATTGTTGCAAGTTTCAGCAAGGGGTCGGTTTCAAGGCCGAACTCCTCAAGCATCGTATCGAAACTGCACCGGTCCCCGCGATGGCTCCAGAAGGCATCTTCGACATCAAAGGGCGTCGCCTTGAACCTGTCAGCTACGAGTGCAACCTGGGACGGTGACACAAACAGGAACTAGGCTGCCGGGTCCACAAACCTGCGGATCAGCCAGGGACAGGCGATCCGGTCGATCTTTGGTCGGTGACGTGTCACCCAGACTGATTGGCCCAGGCTGTTTCTCGAGGGGATCTTTTCAGAAGGGATACTGGGAAGCGATGCCTCACGCCAGGCAACCATACCCCCTTCCAGATTTTCAGCACTGACACCTGAAGACCTGAGTACGGCAGCAGCCCCCTCGCTAAGCTTCAAACCCCTGTGACAGACAATAACGGTCTTTCGACCGGACAATTTCCCGACAAGATCTGCAATTTGATCAAAAGGATGTCGGAAGGATGAAGGAACGAGATAAGGATCATCGACAAAATTTTCCTCGACGCGCACATCAATGACGACCGGAGCGTCCGGCGTTCCAATGAGTCTGGCGAGTTGAGAAACTGTAATCGTATTTGGAGACGGCATGACGCGTCCTCCCTTTCGAGTGGGGTAATGGACGCGAAACTTCAGCTGACGCCTCACGGGGTGTTCGCATTCCCCATGCCCTTGGTGTGCCAAATCGACCGTTTTCTGTCAAGTTGGCACGCTTGGTCGCAAACAAACTCGAACAAGCAGGTGTGTTGTCTTATTCGCCGCGAATGGAATAGCGGTAGGGTTCCTCGAAAACGTCAATCGCCTTTGTACCGGCTTTGATCAATGCGCCATGTTCGACACCACTGGGAATATCGTAAATGGCTCCCGGCCCCATCGTCTTGGTGACACCGCCGACCGTGAACTCGATTTCCCCGTCCAGAACTGTTCCCCATTGGGCAAGATGAGAATGCGGCGGCAGGACCATATCTTTTTGAAAATCAAAGAATACAACAAGCCCGGCTTCCGACTGGATGGCATATGATTTCACGACATCGTCCGGAAAGGGAATGTCGAGCGAAGGAAATTTGCGAATGAATTCTGGCAGTTCCATGAGGTCTCCTAAAAACAACGCTTCAAACCAATTCGTCCACACGGCCTGGGCAAAAGTTGCTTTAACCTAGACCTGTCACAGCCATTCAACACGTCTTTCAAGGACCTTGCCAGAGAATTGCACTGGCGGTCTCAGACAGGCTTCAAGCAAGTGCCATTATGACCCGCTGAATTTGGACGAATGAAATAAATCCCGGCCAGCTCTCGCGTTGACCGGGATTGAATACGCGAAATTTACCAGTATCTGAGCAGCCTGATGGCAACCGGCCGGACCACGCCGAATTGAGGCGCTCCGCCGCAGTGACGTGTGTCAGGCAACCTTGCTACAGCTCGTTTGGCACCGATTGCGACCTACCCGTTCAGGACTTCTTTCACAGTGGTCGCAAGCTGCTTGAGCGTGAACGGCTTCGGCAGGAAGAAGAACTGCTCTCCCTCCGGCAGGTTTTCCTCGAAAGCATCCTCTGCGTAGCCGGAGACGAAGATGATCTTCAGGTCCGGGCGGGTCTTGCGCAATTCGACCAGAAGGGTCGGTCCGTCCATTTCAGGCATTACGACGTCAGACACCACCAGATCGACTTCTCCGTCGGTCTCCTCCATCACTTCCAGCGCCTCATTGCCGGACCCAGCCTCGTGAACCGTGTACCCGCGCGAGGCCAATGCCCGTGCGGCGAAGGCCCGGACAGCCTCCTCATCTTCAACCAGCAAAATAGATGCGGACCCGGTGAGATCGGCGACCTTCTCCGGTTCGGTTTCCTTGACTTCCGGTTTCTTTTCTTCAACGACCAGGGGAATATGCCGCGGCAGGAACAGGCGGAACGTCGTGCCGGCATCTACTTCGGACGTGCAGAAAATGAACCCGCCCGTCTGTTTGACGATGCCGTAGACGGTTGAAAGTCCGAGACCGGTCCCCTTGCCGACTTCCTTGGTGGAAAAGAACGGGTCGAAGATCTTTTCCATCACATCCGGCGGCATGCCATGTCCGGTGTCTTCCACTTCAACCAGCGTGTATTCACCCGGTGGCATGCCCCTCGTGTTTTCAAATTGTGTGGATTCAGCCGACTCGACATTTTTCGTGCGGATCGTCAAACGGCCGCCATCTGCCATGGCGTCTCCCGCATTCACTGCCAAATTGACAATGACCTGCTCGAGCTGATTGAGATCGGCCATGACCGGCCACAGGTCTCTGCCGTGGATCACTTTCAGCTCGACCTTTTCACCCAGCAACCGGTCTAGAAGTATGGAAAGATCTGCAAGGACATCATTCAATTCAAGTTGCTGCGGACGCAGGGTCTGACGGCGCGAGAAGGCAAGCAGCTGGCGAACGAGACCGGCGGCCCGGTTGGCGTTCTGCTTGATGTTCATGATGTCCTGGAAGGACGGATCGGTCGGCCGGTGGCTGGCGAGCAACAGATCGGAAAAACCTATGATCGCAGTCAGGACATTGTTGAAATCATGGGCAACCCCGCCTGCAAGCTGACCAATCGCCTGCATCTTCTGGCTCTGGGCAAATTGCGCTTCAAGTGCACGCTGCTGCGTGGTTTCAAGCGCATAGACAATCGCTGCCTCACCGTCGCCCTCACCTTCCTGCACTGCAGAAACATAAAATGTTGCCGAGCGCGGATCGTTGCCTTCCACCAACGGAATATCGATCGGCGCGATTTCGCCGATACCGTTGGCGGCTGCACTCAAGGCTTTCGACAATTCCTCGCGGCCACTGTCGGCCACATAGGCTTCCAGTTTTGGCGATTCATCATCTGTATCGACGGCCCCGAAAAGCTTCAGGAACGGCGCGTTGGTGCGCAGCACCCGGCCATCCTTGTCGAGAGAGGCAATTGCTATTGGCGTATTGTTGAAGAAACGGGCAAAGCGCACTTCCGCCGCGCGCAAAGCTTCTGACGCTTCTTCACCACGCGAACGGTTCAAAACGAGTGTGCGGCTGTCACCCGCCTGTCCGTTTTCACCGAACGGAACCCGGTGCAGTAGGCGGACGGGAAGACCACGCCCGTTGCGCGTGACGAAATCGAGATCGAAGGTCTCGCTCTTGACCTCGCCCGCCTGCCCCTTCACCGACCGGATCAACTCGGTTCCATCGCCGCGCACGATCCCGGAAAGATCAAGGTCGCCTGCATCAAACTGGGCAAGGTCATATCCGAGCCAGTCGGCAAGTGTCGCGTTCAGATAGACGATGCGACCTTCAGAATCGCAGGAAAAGAAACCTGCCGGAGCATGATCGAGAAAATTGATGACCCGTTGCAGTTCCTGAAAGGAGTTTTCCTGTTCAGCCCGGTCACGCGTAATATCCGCGAGTTGCCAGACAGCCATAGGCTTGCCACCACCCCGCTCCTTTGACACCTGCAGCGGACGCACGGATACACGGTACCAGCGGGCCGTGCCCTCAGCGCGCCCCAATGGAAACGGCATGCGAATTTCTTCCTGGGCGCGACGACCGTCACGCATCGCCTGAGAAAGGCGGAAAATCGCGTCAGCAGCATCAGGATCGGAGGAAAACACCCGTTCGACAACCCGTATCTCGGCAGCGGCCTCAGCACCGGTCAGGTCGGCATAGGCCTTGTTTGCGTAGACCAGACGCCCTTCCATATCGGTAATAAGCGCGCCGTCTTCCAAAGTGTCAACGAATGCCGACGCAAGGGGATTGGCCTCGCCCGGACGTGCGGACAGGCGCAAGAATCCGATGGCCCCGGCAAAGAGGCAAAAGACACCGACAACGGCCAGAATACCGAGTAACGCAAGAATGAACGGCTGCGCAACTTCACGGTCCATAACCGCAAAGGCAGCTGCCGCGCCGACGAGCAATAGCGCCAGACCTATAAGCAGGCCTATGTTCCCGGACCGCTCCGGCCGACTGATCATCGGTCCACTTGGCGCTCCGTCCATGTCACTCATCCGTCCTGTCTCCCCGGCCCGATTCGCTAAACAACAGGCCGTGTTTAACCATTCTTGGCTTAATGCTTAATTTCAACTGATATGAGGCCGTGACCTGTTGAAAATCACCTGTTTACCCAGGCTTCTGGTCATGTGACTTCTTTTGACGGGTTTAGTTTGCCCGCCAGGAGGCGCGCCGGCGCATCCGGTAGACGAAGCCGATAACTTCCGCAACGGCCTTGTAATGCTCTTCGGGAACTTCCTGATCGATGTCGACAGTCGCGAAAAGCGCTCTCGCCAGTGGCGGATTTTCGATAACGGGAACTTCGTTTTCCTTGGCGATTTCGCGGATTTTCAAGGCAACCGCATCTGTACCTTTCGCCAGGCAGAGCGGTGCGCCCATCCCGTCTTCGTATTTGAGAGCCACCGCATAGTGGGTCGGGTTGGTGACGACAACGGTTGCCTGCGGCACAGCCGACATCATGCGTTTGCGGGAACGCTCCATCCGCAATTGCCGGATCTTGCCTTTGATTTGCGGATCGCCTTCCGTCTGCTTGTATTCTTCCTTGACCTCGCGCAGCGACATTTTCTGTTTGTTGAACCATTTGTTGCGCTGATAGATGAAATCGGCACCGGCGACGACCGTCATGACGGCAAGAATGGCGGCAAGCAGCTGCAGGATCAGCACCCTCGCTTCGGGAAGGATCACGCTGACTTCTGCAAAAACCATGAGATCGGCTTCATCCCGGTGCGGCCACATCACCGCAACCATCACCGCGCCGACAATCGAGATTTTTGCCATACCCTTTGCAAAATTCACCAGGCTTTCCGACGAAAACAGACGTTTGAACCCCGATGCCGGTGAAACCTTCGACAATTTGGGCTTGATCGTCTCTGCCGTCAGCAGCGGTTGGTGCTGGATCAGGTTGCCGGCCACCGCCATGATGACGAGCGCAATCAGGGGAACCCCGACAATCAGCGCAACATTCTGGCCCGTATCGCGCCACAATGCCTTCAGCGCATAACCATCGACCGGGATCTGATGCGCATGCTCGATATAGCCTTTCATCAATTCACCCAGCGAAGCAGCGGTACCGGGCGAAAATATTGCAATCATCAAGGTCGCCCCGGCCAACGTAAACCAGGTACTGACCTCTTGCGATTTCGGGACGTCCCCCTTGTCGTGCGCTTCTTTCAAGCGCTTTTGCGTGGGGTCCTCTGTCTTTTCCGAGTCGTCGGTATCGTCAGCCATATCCGGTCACGAGCTCCAACTATCCCACGATGAATTTGCCGAGCGAATCCTGGAAATGCTCCAGATAGAACATCATCAGGGTAACGATCAGCGCCATGAGCAAAAACAGCCCGATCGCGATATTCACGGGCATGGCGATAAAGAAGATCTGCATCTGCGGCATCAGCTTGTTGAGCAGACCAAGACCGAAATAAAAGACGAGACCGACGACCAGAAAAGGTGCGCTCATGCGCACCGCGATCGAAAAGACATGCGCGACCGTTTCCGTCGCGTTTTGGGTGAAATCACCAACCGGGGGTGCCAGACCGGGCGGAAAGATCGTGAAGCTGTCAAAGAGCGCAGCGATCACCAGGTAATGCGTATCCGTCACGAAGACGAGTGTGATACCCAGAATTGAAAGGAAGTTTCCGTAAAGTGCGCCCTGTTGTCCTTCATTGGCGATATCCGTCCCCAGGGCAAATGCCAAGCCGGACTGGTTTGCCATGATCACACCGGCGATCTGCAGCACCGATGTGATCATGCGGGCACAAAGACCGATGCCGAACCCGATCGCCAGCTCTCCGGCAAGCAGCACCAGAAGCCGTGCCATGTTTTCCGTCAGGTTTGCAGGATATTGCGCCGCACCGACCGGATAGAGCACCAGGGTCAGTGCAAGAGCAAGGGTCAGCCGCATTCGCATCGGAATGGAGCTTTCCCCAAGCGCCGGCAGCAGCATGAGCATCGTGCCAAGCCGCGCAAACATCAAAAGAAATGCGGCGGTGATATCTGGCAGAAAATCAAGCTGAATGGTCATGAAGCGTTGCGGCCTACCCCGTCGTCAGGATCATTTCCGTCACCCGTCCCATGAACGCCTCAAGCAGTTGGCTCATGAAAGGAAGAGAAATCAGGATCGTGACAAAAATGGCCAATATCTTCGGCACGAAGACCAAAGTCATTTCCTGGATTTGAGTAAGGGCTTGAAACAGGGCAATGACCACACCGACCAGCAGGCCGACAATCATCGTTGGCCCGGCCACCAGGATCATTGTCCAAACCGCCTCTCGCGCAAGGTCGAGAACTTCACCACCTGTCATATGATGCCCCCAAGCGGCCGACCTAGATCGGCATCCGCATGATTTCTTCGTAGGCGGAAATGACCCGATCCCGCACCGCGACCATCGTTTCCAACGCTACCTCGGTTTCCGCGACAGCGGTCACCACGTCCACAACCCCGGTCTTGCCTTCAATCATCCCGATCGCCTTGTCGTCTGCCTCACGGCCCTTGTCGACGACGGTTTCCACCGCCTCCTGAACCATCTGACCAAAATCGACGGCTTCGCGCTGCGGGCCTGTGTCCTCGGCTGCCGAACGAGCCTGCTGCTGCAGTCGGGCCGCCATCTGATAGGCATTGTTTGCGATCGATGCAGTGGACATTGCCGCTACCCCTTTTCCTGATCAGCTCCGCGACTTACGCCCGCAGGATATCAATGGTCTTCTGCAGCATCCGCCGCGTCGATTCGATAACGTTCAAATTGGCTTCGTAAGACCGCTGCGCCTCGCGCATATCGGTGGTTTCGATCAGCGTGTTCACATTAGGCTGAAGCACATAGCCGTTTTCATCGGCGGCCGGGTGTCCCGGCATGTAGGTCAACCTGAAGTCCGACTTGTCCTCGGCAATTTTACCCAGCTCCACCGTATGAGCTCCCAGTTCCTTGTTGAACTCGGTCTCGAAGGTCGGGATTTTGCGCCGATACGGCTCTTCATCCGGGGTTCGGCCAGTGGAACTCGCGTTGGCGATGTTTTCCGCGATAACGCGCATGCGCCCGTTTTGCGCCTTGAGCCCGCTTGCTGAAACGAAGAGAGATTTGATCAGGTCCATCTAGCGGTCCTCTGAATTTCGGTTTGGGGCCTATGCACTTCTCGACAAGGCGGTTCGGATCAGTCCCAACCCCTTGGTGTAGAGGCTGGTTGCTGCCTGGAAGTCCATCTGGTTCTGCGTGATTTTCATCATCTGCTCTTCCAGATTGACGCTGTTTCCGCTGGGAGTGATTTCAAAGGATTCCCGTTCTTCCGCCTTGACCTTTCCGGTCGTCGAAATCCCGCCCCCGATGTGACCGGCCTTTGTTATCGCCGGCGCGACGCCACCGTTGTGCATTCCAACATGATCTTCGAATGAATAGGACTTAACGTCCCGGGACATGTAGCCGGGCGTATCAGAATTGGCGATGTTTTCGGCAAGCACGCTCTGGCGCGTCTGATGCCATTGCATTTTCGACTTCAACGCCTGAAACAACGGCAATTCCGTAAAGGCCATTCCATTCACCATTCGTTAACCGACTAGGCAATGATTGCCGACCAAATGGTTAACGAATGGTTAATACGTCCGTTACGTCAGGCCGCAAACCCTTCAAAAACCAGTGGAAGAGAGCAACATTCCTTTGCATTTTGCAAAATGACACCCTCTTGCGGCAGGCAAATTTTACCGCCCTCTGTTAACTTATAGACCTAGTGAGATTCGAAGCGGAACAGCAAGCGGCAGTGCTGGGCAATTGAAAGCAGCTTTGAACTCGGGTGGCGATGAAATGCGAAAAATCAGAGGGCTCAAGGGCAATCTTCCGGCGAAAAGACCAGCGCCTGATTTACTGGGGATAAGCAACCAAACCCACATTTGGGACCAATATTCCAAGTATCCGGCAATCGCATTCATACCGCAGTCAAAGGCGGCACGAGGAAAAGATGTACAACTGGATTGAATCGACTTTCAACGTGAGTGGGGGCGTCACACAGGCGATCGCGGTAATATTGGCTCTTGCTGCGGTATTGCTTTTGTTCGGGCTTTTTATTTTCATCCTCAAGCGACTGACCGGCGGCAATGTTTCACAAAGCAGAAGCAGACAGCCCCGCATTGCAGTTATGGACAGCGCCACTGTCGACACAAGACGCCGTCTCGTCCTCGTGCGGAGGGACAATGTCGAGCACCTGATCCTTATCGGTGGACCGAGCGACGTTGTTGTCGAACAGAACATCATTCGCAATGCTCCGCTTTCCGCCCGCCCCGGCCCTCAGCAGACGCAAGGATCAGCCGGCCTTTCCATCAAAAGCCCAATGGCGCCGGGACCTGATATCCCGATCCGTCCGGACGACAGCGCAACATCCGTGGAACCGGCAGCACCGCCCAAGCCGGCAGCCGCTGCCCCGATGCCAGCTCCGCAAATTGCCCCTGCTCGCGTCACGCCCCCTGCCGAGCCGCCGACAACAACCAAAACACCTCCACCACCTCTCGCATCACCCGTGAAATCTTCCCTGGAGACCAAACGAGAACCTTCTTTGCCCGACAGCAGACCAGGCACCACCCGAAAGGAGGAAACTTCGGGAGACAATGGCCGG
>NZ_JAILWL010000359.1 GCF_025698965.1 Roseibium sp. | reverse complement strand
GTCTATCAGCCGCTCGGCGGCCCGCTTGAGGTTTCCGACCGGATACATGCGGCTGGAATCCCCGTGCCAGCCGTCCAGAATGAATGTGACGTCGATGTTTAGAATGTCACCTTCCCGGAGCGACTTGTTGTTGGGAATGCCGTGACAGACAACATGGTTGATCGATGTGCAACTTGATTTCGTGTAGCCGCGATAGTTCAGCGTTGCCGGAATGGCATTGTTGTCCATGCCGTACTGATAGACGAAATCATCGATTTCCTGCGTGGTTGTCCCTGGTTTGACGATGTCGGCCAGTTCATCGAGGCAGGCAGCCGTCAACTGCCCGGCGCGCATCATGCCGTCAAAATCGTCAGGTCCGTAAAGGCGAACCTGGCCTGTGTTTTTAAGCGGGGCTTCAGCGGCGTCGATATAGCTGACCATGGGGTACCGTGTCTCACACTTGGCTGGTGCGGCTTCTGACGGAGAGCATCTTGAACCGGCACCTCGAATTTTCTTGTCTACTTATTTGATCACATACCGTCCGGCGGCGCCAATTTCCAGTTCAAGTTCAGGCAAAATGACCGGGTCGTGGAAACTTCGGCAAAGTGTTCTGAATTCTCCCAGCCTGATCTTGCGTATTTTTTTCAAGCCGGATAGGTGATGAGGAAACTGCGGGCGTGGTGGAACTGGTAGACACAAGGGACTTAAAATCCCTCGGCCCTAGGCTGTACGGGTTCGAGTCCCGTCGCCCGCACCAAATTTTGCGCTGCCGGTCCTTGGACTACTTGAGCGCGGGATTGGTATTTGGTTGCAAACGGGACCTGTCCCGTTGGTGTTCGGCTCTGTCGGCGCAATCAGGGCTCTGATATCCGGTTGAAAATCAGTTTCCGCAATTCTTCATCTGTTTGGTTCTCCAGATCGAGCATTGCTTCATACGGATTGCCGGGCAGCTGCAGAATTTGCGCAAATGCAGGTTCTGTTTTCAGGCCAAGTCGCTTTAGGTTCAGGACTTCGTTGCCAAGGAGAGGTTCAATCTCCATAAGTCGTTTTTCGATGCGGAAGTGCCGGACGCCCCATTGTTCGGCCGTTCTGAGTGCCTGACAAAACAGTTCGATTTCCCAACCAGATGATTGGAACGAAACCACGATTGCCTGCATTCCGGCGTGAACGCTGGTTCGCGCCGCAAAGCCTTCAATGTCGCCGAATTCACGCACAGCAAATGTTCTGAAGCGTTCAAGGTTCTCCGAAAAGCACGCAACGTCGATATCGCTGGTTTCCGTTGCTATTCCAAGCGGAGGAGTTCCGATTGTGACGGGATCGAAATCTGCGAGGCGATCAAGCAGGTCTAATCGATCAATAGCCGCGGTATATGGCGGTCTTTCCATCATGATATCGTACTGTTTTCCTATGGAGAGGGCGTTAGATCAATCGCGCTACAAAGGCAAGTTGAATTCCAGTCAACTCGAGTTCACCTGAAAAATCCTGTTCTGCTTTATTGAGCACAGGTTTTGCGTCGTGTTGTTTTCGTTTGCAACACACCCAGACCAGCTTCGAGGATGCCCGATTGCCAGTTTGCGCTGATAACGTGAAGTTGTGGTGGTGATCACAGTCAACTTCTCCGCAATTTGTTAGCTAAGGACAGGAGCCGGGCAATCTGCCCGACAACAATTTGTTTCTTGATATTAGATAGCCTGTTGAGCGGGTGCTCACCATTTGGGCGCGTTTCTGACAGGTCTGACACCGAGCACATTCGCGACGAGGTGGACACATGATTGCATTGCCTGAAATCAGAATTGGCCGATCCGTCGGCTATCGGGGGCAAAACAATATTGCGGACGTCAGAACCGTGCAGGAACGCTTGAACCTGTTGCTGGATGACACTCGTGTTCCGCTCGTCGAGGACGGGTTTTACGGTCCCTTGACCAAAGGGATGATCGGAGATTTTCAAAATAAAGTCGTCGGATTTTTCAATCCGGATCAACGCGTTGACCCAAACGGTAAAACACTCTCGGCCTTGAACGATCCGGCGTCGAAGGAGAAATGGAAGGCCAGTCCAAATCCTTCCGGCCCAAAAGTCGATCCGAAACCCGACAAACCGGACCCTCCCGAACCTCCGGTCGATCCATCCTCGATGCCCAAGATCCCGATTTACGGAGCGCTGGATGGCGCGCGCGGATTTGATACCTATCCACCTCCCTCGCAGATCCTCGGGCCTTTGCAGGTCAAGATGCAGCCGTCGCGGGACGGCGCCTGGATCATGGTGCCGGAGGGCGGCGAGCGCACAATTGTGCTCGGAATCAATGCAGCTGCTCCGGTAAAGATCTGGAGCAAGATGATCGATGATCAGGGGCATGTAAGTGTGCCTGGCAAAAAGACCGTCCTCAAGGCCTGGATTGAAGATCAGAGTCTCGTGGTCAAGGGGCTGAAGCCTTGCAAAGACTGCAAGATTGATCTCTTTCAGGACGGAAAACATGCGCGCGTGTACATCTCCGTGAAGCCGAAAAGGATCGTGCCGGTTTTTGCGTTTTACGTGGAGCATGGCCCTGGACTGAAATGCAGGGTCTCACCCGACGAACTGCGCACGGTGTTTCAAATCGCAAACAGGGAAATTCTCAAACCCCAGTGCAATGTTGAATTACGATTGATGGGCGACAATTTTCTTTCACATAAGGAGATCGGTCGTCATCTTGGGTTTGTTGTGCGTGAGGATACCGTCAATTCCAAGAAGGATGAATGGAAGTATCTCAGTCCATTCATGCGCAAACAGCAGTTTCCCCAAAGCTCGAGTGCGTTGCAGGTGAAAACCGTGAACCTTTTCATTGTTCGTCAGTTGGCAAGTGTCCAGGATGGGGACGAGCGACCGGTAAAGGCCCGCGGAGCAATGAGATCCGGTACAGGCATGTGCGTTATCGAGGATCAATCCTTCGGCAGGAAAACGCGCGTTGCGGGGATTGCACACACGCTTTGCCATGAAGTTGGCCACCTCCTGATAGAGGATCTCTATAGGCAGACCGAGGGGGTCGGAGAACACAATCCCTATCGCGATGCGCTTATGTACAAGGCCGGGAGTGGCAACAAGCTTTACCGGGTGGAGATCGAAGCCATGAACCCGACCAAAAGCCATCCGACGACAGTGAATCCTTTCGCCACCTGAAGCGCATCATGCGACTTGATTATGCGTTTCAGGAAAGCCTTCCGACATCAAACGCATGCACATCCTGAAGCAGTTCCACGAAGCCTCGTGCCGCGTGATCCAACGACTTCTTTCCCTTTTCCGCTGTCGCGATAGAGGCGTCTCCCACTGTGCCGGCCGGGTTCAGGTCCTGTGCCTTCCAACCGAACTGGTGTGGGCCGTGGGCTCGGAGGTGTTTGAAGTCCTTGACGAACAGCTCCTGGGTGGAGCGGAAATTCTCCGCCTTGTCCATATGCACGAGTTCGGGGTGGAGATGCAGCATGATCGAGGTTTCGACGTCGCCGCCATGAATGCCGTAAGTCAGCTCGTGATCTGAAAAAATCCCCTCCGGCTGCCCGAACCGCGCCCAGGCGGTGCCGACGGCCAGCATGTTGTGTCGAATGCGCAATTCACGTGTGATGATATCGACCAGCGGAACGTTGCCGCCATGGGAGTTGACCAGAACAAGTTTTCGGATGCCGGCACGGGCAATGCTGTTACCAATGTCCAGCCAGGCGTTAAGGGCCGTTTCCCAGGAAAGTGTGAGTGTGCCGGGGGAGGAGATGTGTTCATTGGATTTGCCGATCGCCTGCACTGGTAGAAATGAGACGGGAAGGTTTTCAGGCAGCAATTCAATCACGCGCCGGACCTGTCCTTCGGCAATGGCTGTATCGGTAAAGACGGGAAGATGCGGACCGTGCTGCTCGATGGCCGCGACAGGCAGGATTGCGATCCAGTCCTTTGCGTTCGGATCGGCAAGGTCCATCGTCGTCATTTCATGCCAATAGTGCCTTGGTAAGTTAATGTTATTCATTAGATTATTCTCATAAAACTCAGAAATAATAGGTTTCTTTGGGTTTTATTCTGCCGCAGCAAGAACTTCGATCTCCACGACAAACTCCTCCCTGGCGAAACCGGAAACGATCATCAGCGTCGAGGCCGGAGGTGGATCGGAAACATATTCATCGCGAGCCTTCATGTAGCCTGGCAGATGAGACCGGTCGGTAACATAGGCGTTGATGCGCACGATATCCGCCAGGCTCATACCGGCATCGCGCAGAATAGACCTGATGTTTTCAAAGCACTGCCGCGTCTGGTCTTCAACTCCGACCGGGACTGTGTCGTCCTTTGTAATGCCCAGTTGGCCGGATGCAACGAGCAGGCGGTGGCCTGGCGGAACCTCGACGGCGTGACTGTAGCGGGCGAAAGGAGGGCGAATGTCTGTTGGTGTGTGAGCGCTCGTCACTATTCACAATCCTGTCTTAAATGGTGAGCTATGGTGCTGGAGTCTTGGGCAAATTGCATTCCTGCGCAATTTGTTAGCTGCTGCTGAAAATGTAGTCATGGCTATTTTTTATGCTGACACGGCAAGGCTGATGTGTAAATGTTTCGTTGTTGCGAGTGGCGACAATCACTGGCAACATATCTACACGAGCCGAGTTTTTTAGTTCTGGCTCAAAATTCTGTTCCGCTCTCAGGGCCTTTCGGAGGCACAGCGGCAGAGCATTCGGCCCGTTGCGGGCAGTTTGACCTGCGCGGTGTTCGAAGAAAACGGGGAAGGCGGACTGATGAAACTTTCTGGAAAAATTGGAATTGCAGCGCTTGTTTTGATGACGTCGACAAGCGCGCATGCACTGGAGAAGGTTACGTTCGGAACCAACTGGGTCGCGCAGGCCGAGCATGGTGGCTACTATCAGGCTGTTGCCGACGGCACCTACGAGGAGTGCGGGATCGAAGTCGAGATCAAGCCGGGCGGACCACAAGCCAATAACAGGATTCTTCTACCGGTCGGAAAGATCGATTTCCTGATGGGCGGCAACATGCTGCAGGCCTTTTCCGCAATCGAACAGGGCATCCCGACGACAGTTGTCGCGGCACATTTTCAAAAAGAACCGCAAATTCTGATGACCCATCCCGATCAGGGACTGGATACATGGGACAGCCTGAAAGGCATCAATTTGCTGATCGGCAAAGGCGGCCTGAATTCCTTTTATCAATGGATGAAGTCCGAGTACGGTTTTACCGACGAACAGGTTCGGCCCTACACCTATAATTCGGCACCGTTTCTGGCCGACAAACGTCTGGGGCAGCAGGGGTATGTCACCTCGGAACCTTACGCCATCGAGACCGAAGGCGGGTTCAAACCCAATATCTTCCTGATTGCCGATTTTGGTTACGACACTTATTCCACAACAGTTGAAACCACGCTGGAACTGGTCGAAGGCAAGCCTGAGGTCGTCCAGTGTTTCGTCGACGGGTCGGCCATCGGCTGGGTCAACTTTCTCTATGGTGACAATTCAAAAGCACTGGAGATGATCAAAAAGGACAATCCTGGAATGTCTGACGGGCAGCTTGCCTTTTCGATTGAGAAGCTGAAGGAATTCGGCATCGTCGACAGTGGAGACGCGCTCACGATGGGCATTGGTGCCATGAGCGATGAGCGCAACAAATCCTTCTTTGAAAAGATGGTGGCGGCGGGCGTCGTCAACAGCGATGTCGACTATTCCAAATCCTACACGCTTCAGTTCGTGAACAAGGGTGTAGGCCTTGATCTGAAGAAGAAGCTGGAAAGCAACTAAGGGCAGGACAGCTTCGTGATGTGCGGAAAAAATGCAACCATGGCCGGGCAGTGAATCAATGACGGCCATGGTACAGAAAAAAATGCTCAACACTTCGGGGGAAAGTCCCGCGATTGTCTCGCTGAACGGTATCTCCAAGACGTTTTCCAACGGGACAGTCGCTCTGAACGATTTGTCGCTCGACATTCGGGAAGGGGAATTCGTTTCGCTTCTGGGGCCTTCCGGTTGTGGCAAATCCACTGCGCTCAGGATTATTACAAGTCTGATCAGCCCGACATCAGGCCGGGTCGAGTGGCCGCAGGAAAAGTCGAAGCAGAAGGACCATGAACTGAGCTTCGTGTTTCAGGAGCCGACCCTGATGCCGTGGGCGACCGTTTTCGGCAACGTCTGGCTGCCGTTACGCCTCAAGGGCGTTTCGAAAAAAACGGCGCATGACCGTGTGATGGAAGCCCTTCAGATGGTCGGACTGGAGCAATTTGCGCAAAGCTACCCGAGGGAATTGTCGGGCGGTATGAAAATGCGCGTCTCAATTGCCCGTGCGTTGATCACCAAGCCGAAGATTCTCCTCATGGACGAACCTTTTGCAGCTCTCGACGAGATAACAAGGTTCAAGCTGAACAACGATCTCCTGCACCTTTGGGAGACCTTCGGCTGGACGGTTGTGTTCGTGACACACTCGGTATTCGAGTCCGTTTATCTTTCCAACCGGATTGTCGTGATGGCCGCCCGGCCTGGTCGTATCGTGAATGACTTGGCGATCGATGCGCCGTATCCGCGCGACGAGACATTCCGGACATCCACAGTTTATTCCGGCTTTTGCCGGGAGGTTTCCGAAGCATTGCACGTGGCGATGGGGGCGGGGGATCATCTTTGATCCCGAGCGCTCGTCCCGAACAGGGGGACTGACATGAGCGTTGCTATTGCAGCCAAACAGGCTCTTGAACAGGAGAGATCGGCGATCCCTCTTGACGCGGAAGAAATGAAACGCGCGCGCGCCGCCCGGATCGAGACCATCGGCAGATGGGTACTCCCGGTCGTTATTCTCGTGACGGCGGTCTATCTCTGGGATCGGATCTGTGTCTGGAATG
>NZ_JAILWL010000358.1 GCF_025698965.1 Roseibium sp. | reverse complement strand
CGCGCTTCTTCTGTTAGCGCATAGTAGCTTCTCCGCCCTTCCCTTTGCCCCTCAAGCTGTCCCTTTGAAACCAGTCGAGAGACCGCTGTACGAACCAGCGATTCATTGACATTGAAACCGGCGCAAAGACTGATCAGGTTCCCCATCCAAAGAACGCCACCGCGCGGCTCAACTATGTCTCCGTACATGGAAACTATGAGTTGGGCGGCCTTTGGCGGTGAAGGCTTCAGAAACCGGTTTACGGCAACGTCAGTTACGGTGGACATGAAATATCTGATCCAGCAGTGTTTTTTTGCGACCTTAACCGCCTATGCGCAACAAACCAAGGTCTCGCGGCCGATGGTTGGTTCTTGGGAGGTCAGAACCCGCTTGCGCGCAACCAAGCTGATCGTTATACAGTTACATGTTACAACATTACATAAATCTGGAACCTTCACGAATGACTTCCCCGATCCGTTCCCAATCCAATTCTCTACGGCGTCGCCTTCTCTTTTCCTGCACGACGCTGGCTGGGGTAGTTGGCATTTCGCTGGCTTCACAACCCGCCTACGCTGACGCACCCGCCGTTGTCACAACCATCAAGCCTTTGCATTCCATTGCGTCTGCGGTCATGGACGGAGTTGGAACGCCTCACATTCTGATTGATGGTTCCGCATCTCCGCACGGATTTGCCCTGAAACCTTCTCAGGCCTTTCTGCTGCAGGGCGCTGACGCAGTATTCTGGATAGGTCCGGGACTTGCCCCTTCTCTGGAAAAACCGATCAACTCAATGGCGGCCGACGCTGCAACCGTTGCGCTCATGGACGCTGCCGGCATTGAACATCTCGCCATTCGCGAGGGCGCAAATTTTGATGCGCATGATCACGGTGATCATGACGACCATGCGGAGCATGGCGACGATGATCGCGCAGAAAAGCATGAAGACCTTGACGATCAAGATCATGCGGAAAACGCGAAGCACGATGACCGTGACAAGGATGAGCATGCCGATCACGATGATCATGATGACCACGAAGAGCATGCCCATGGTGAAGAAGAACATGGGCACGACGATCACGTGCAAGCAGAACATGCGGACGAACATGATCATGGCCACGGCGACTCAAAGGATGCTCACATTTGGCTAAACCCGGACAACGGCATTGCAATTGCCGGTGTGATGGCGGAGACCCTCGCCGAAATCGACCCGGAAAACGCTGAAACCTACAGAAACAATGCCGCAAAATTTACCAAACAAATCGAGCAGCTTGAAGGTGAGATCGCAGAACAGTTGAAGCCGCTTGAAGGCAAGAAATTTGTGGTGTTTCACGATGCCTATCATCATTTCGAGCACCACTTTGACTTTGAAGCCAGCGGCTCGATTACTCTGTCACCGGAAGCTCTTGCCAGCGCCGACCGGGTTTCAAAGGTCCAAAACCAGATCAAGGACCTGAATGTGACCTGCGTATTCCAGGAACCTCAATTCGACGCGAAACTGGTCAACGTCGTGATCGAGGGCAGCGATGCGCGCAAGGGAACGCTTGACCCCCTTGGAACTGAACTGGCCAATGGGCCGGATCTTTATCCAAATCTCCTCAAGGGGCTTTCAGATTCGCTGTCCGGTTGCCTGTCTGGTCAATCCTGAGCATTTTCAAGTTCTGAAAAAGAAAACGCCGGGCATGCCCCGGCGTTTTTGTTTTTGAATTTCTTGATCAGGAAGCTCTCGCCTTTTCCCGAACCGATCGCGTTTTCTCAATTGCTTTCAGCAGATACCTGTCGCGATCATAGACATCAGAATAATAGGCAATTTCACCATCCAGTTCCAGCCATGCGGTGAAATAGGACACGTAGACCGGAATGTCTCCGTTCACCTTTTCCTGCTCATTCTGACCAGCACCAATCCGGGACGTTACATAATCCTTGGACTTTCCAAGTACAGCCGCCGCCATAGCTTTTGGGTCGTGCAGGCGGATACAGCCGTGACTGAAGGCACGCATATCCTTTTTGAAAAGGTTCTTGGCAGGCGTGTCATGCATGTAAATGTGGTGTCTGTTGGGGAAGAGGATCTTGACCTCACCAAGCGCGTTCGATCGCCCCGGATACTGACGGACATTGATGGATTGCTGCTTGGAGGCAACCGCATACCAGTCAACGGCTGCGGAAGAGATCTGACGTCCACCTGGTGTCGTCACCTCGTAACCTGCACGGTCCAGATAACTCGGATCCTGCGCAAGTTTCGGCAGCATTTCATTGACGATGATTGAATACGGCACGCCCCAATAGGGATTGTATTCAACGATTTCGATCTTGTCGTAGAAGAAATTTGTCTGATTGGACTTCTTGCCCACAACCACGCGCATGGACAATGGCATTTCGTCAGGAGCGGTATAGGTCGCCGTGAACGCAGCCTGATTGATGAAGACTTTGCGCTCGCCCAACTCTTCAGGAATCCAGCGGCTACGCTCCATGGCAAGCTCGACTTTGGCAATCTTGGCTGCGTTTGTTTCACCAACCATCGCCTTGATGGTGTTTTTACCGACAATGCCATCCGGCGTCAGACTGGCTTCTTTCTGGAAAGATTTGACCAGATCGACAAGCTCGGGTGAATAGACTTCGGCACCGTCATAGGCAGCGAGCGTCTCGGCATGCGCTTCTTTCAGCTCCTGCGATCCATTTTGTTGAATTGCAGCAACGATATTCTTCATCTCAGGGCTGGATTTGCCTGCCTTGAGAAACGTGCCCGGAGCAATGACAATCTGATCCGTTTCCTGATCTTCCGCCCTCAACTTTGCAAGCTCAGCAGTCAGCTTCCTGAAATGATCGTTTTGAGGCTGATGCGCTTCAAGGGCAGCGGATGCATCTTCGCTGGAAGCGAGGTCCAGAAGAGAAGCGACCAGGTCAACCTTGTGTCGCGGCAGGTCGTGATACTGGGAAATCCGGTTTGGATCGACCCGACCGCGAGTTGCATCCAGAATATATGCGAATACGGCGGCGCTCAGCTCCATTTCAAAGCGCATCAAAGCAGCATCGCGCGCTGCTTCGTCAAGGTTTGAAGTCGCCGGCAGTGCAACGGCATAGTCTACCGGGTCCAGTCCGAACGTATCCGCGTTTTCAAGCGCCTTTTGAACGTCTTTCACCTTGGCGCTGACTTTGCCGTCTTCAATCCAGACAAAGTCAGGATGTTCGCGATAATAGGCCAGGATCGCGTTGCCAACTTCCGGTAATACAGTGAGAGACATATTCTTGAGCGCCGGACGCGCTTCATCGAATGCAGTCAGTACAACAGGAGCCTGCGGCTGGCTTTCAGGTTGAATGACGGTTCCATCCTCGGCGACCTCCTGTTCCTGAAGCTCCGGCTTCAGCTCAGCGGTTTTCTTTTCAGAAAGCGTTTCGAGAGAGACCGGCTTCCAGGCATCGGCAGAATAGTTGAGATAGCGCGGAGCGGAAACCTTGACCGTGGCAGCTTGCTTTCGAAGATGCTCCTGCCGCTCGCGCTCCTGTTGCCTGCGATGGTTTTCCGGATTGAAAAGACGTTGGAACAAACCTTGCGCGGACGCGGTTTCGACTGAAAGTCCACTAAAACCCGATGCAATTACTGTCGCCATCAGAGCAGCTTTGACAGAGTTTCCCAGGAAGGTTCCAGGCTGTCTTACCGATGCAGCCTTACCGCCGTCGAGCTGCATACATTTTTCAGTCTTGTTCGTTCGCATTGTCCAAACCTGCAAATTTATTAATTGGTGTCGATCCGGTCTCGCGGTCCACTTTAGAACCGAACTTTCCTAACCTCATTCAAAGGTAAGAAATTGCCCGGATAACAAACCAGCCAGGCAATCGTCTCCAGAGTTGCGTCCCACCTACACGAAACCGATCTGCCTGCTTTCACGGCAAAAACACTCATGGTGAACAGCTTGATACTATATCAGTGTTATTCAGATGGTTAAGGGACACGGTCATACACAGGTTTTGAAATCAAATCAGTGTGACGAATATGCCGCGCCTTATGCGATCCAAATGTCAAAAACGGCGTTTCAAAGCCAAAATCGCGCCTTTCTGAAAATTTCTGCCTTCAAATGCTGCTTTCAAATGGCTTCTTCGTGACATCCATCACGGTCTCCGCATGGCAGAATCGCTACTCTTCGCAAACTTGTGCGTTAGAAGACAACAGCAGAGAGGCGGATGAATGCCGTTTCAGTTCAACATTGGTGACCACGTTTCACCTGTCGTGAAATACGGCAAATTCAATTCATCTCAGTACAGCAAACTGAAATGGGCTCGAAGCAAGTTGTTCAAAATGGTCAAGAACAATCCGAGCTGCAATGCGTATTTCAGGTCCCTGCCCGGCAGCCGAAGCTTATCAAGCCTGATCGGCGACAGCAGCATATGGGTTAATTATGGTCCTACAATTTCACCTCTGCATGGCGAAATACACATACCGACCGGTGAAATTGCGGTCGGCGACAGAGCCTTCAATATGGGAAGGTGGATGGTTCTTGCAACGCTTATCCACGAATTGGCGCACCACAACGGCGCGCCGATTACAGGTGGAGATACGCGTGCGGAGGAAGCCGTTTATCACTGCGGTCTTGGGACCGCAAAAGAATATTATGACGGGGTCGACGACCCCAGCACCCCTTACGACCCGAATGTAGGTGGATAGTGCAATGCCGGCTCCAAGAGCAACCCAAGACGGGTTACTCCCGGATTTCATTGATATTTAGAACGGAATTTCGTCATCCATCGGACCTGCGCCACCGCCGCCACCGGATGGGCCACCGAAGCCACCACCGCTGGATCCTCCGCCAAAGCCGCCGCCTCCACCGCCACCGCTGAAGCCGCCGCCACCTTGCTGGTCATTACCGTAGTCCGGCAAGCCACCAGGTTGACCGCCACCTTCTCCACGGCCATCAAGCATGGTGAGGTTGGAGTTGAAGCCTTGCAGAACAACCTCTGTCGAGTACCGGTCCTGACCTGACTGGTCCTGCCATTTCCGCGTCTGAAGCTGGCCTTCCAAATAAACTTTGGATCCCTTGCGCAGATAGCTTTCGGCGACTTTGCAAAGACCTTCGTTGAAAATCACCACGCGGTGCCATTCGGTTTTCTCGCGGCGCTCTCCTGAATTGCGGTCCCGCCACGTTTCCGAAGTTGCAATCCGCAGGTTGGCGATCGGCCGACCGTCTTGCGTCCGACGGATTTCCGGATCGGCTCCAAGGTTGCCGACCAAAATTACTTTGTTGACGCTGCCCGCCATTCTGCACTCCTGTTTGTTTTTCGCGGCCCGCCGTATTTTTTAGAGCTTTCATCGCGCTCTTTTCGGCAAACCACGTAGCAACCATTGCCGCTAGAAACCAGAACCGTAGCGATACGCCAACAGCTGCGCCTTCTTTTTCGCGGTTCCACTCCCATTTTCCACAAGGCAGGACCACGGAAAGACAAGAAATTAGCTGCCTTTTGACCGGCGCGACCGCCATGCGAATTTTTCAGGACACAATTTATCCCTAGTTTGTTCCTTTCCGTCACGATTTTCCTGTCAGGAACATTTGCAAGGCGTTTCGTGTGCTCAGCGATCCCGGCTGACTAAGTTCCTGACGTGTAGCGTAAACATGTACTTGTTTTGTTCTTATCATTTCTGTAAAACCGATTCAATCAAACTTCGTAATTGCGGGGCCTCCCGTAACAGCAGCAAAAAAGTTACCGACACATTAGCGCGCCTCTCTGGAAGCTTGGCTTCAAACTGCTATATCGGGGAAATGGCAAAGCTGGAAACCAACCGCTTTGAATGAAATTCACAGACGCACGGGCAGCAATTACGTGGTTGCGTGAGGTCAGGAAGAGATAGAATGACGACAGCGAAGAGCCTCAAGGCCGACCAAAGCTGGAAGACTGACCCGACGAAGGTCATAAGTGTTCGCGGAGCGCGAGAACACAACCTCAAGGGTGTGGATCTCGATTTGCCCCGAGACAAACTTATTGTCATGACCGGGCTATCCGGTTCGGGTAAATCGTCCCTCGCCTTCGACACGATTTATGCAGAAGGCCAGCGTCGCTATGTCGAAAGCCTCTCCGCCTACGCGCGCCAGTTTCTTGAAATGATGCAAAAGCCGGACGTTGACCAGATCGACGGTTTGTCACCGGCTATTTCCATAGAGCAAAAGACAACCTCGCGTAATCCCCGTTCAACGGTTGGAACGGTCACGGAAATATACGATTACATGCGGCTGCTCTTTGCGCGCGTTGGTGTGCCCTACTCTCCGGCAACCGGCCTGCCGATCGAGAGCCAGACCATCAGTCAGATGGTTGATCGGGTGCTGGAACTAGACGAAGGTTCTCGTCTTTACCTGCTTGCACCCATGGTTCGGGGCCGCAAGGGAGAGTATCGCAAGGAACTGGCGGAACTCATGAAAAAGGGGTTCCAGCGCGTCAAGATCGACGGCACATTCTACGAAATTGCCGATGCCCCTGCTCTGGATAAAAAATACAAACACGATATTGACGTTGTCGTGGACCGGCTTGTCGTGCGCGACGATATTGCCGGCAGACTGGCAGATTCGCTCGAGACAGCGCTCAAACTTGCAGACGGTATCGCGATTGCCGAGTTTGCCGACAAGACTGAAGACAACGGCGATCCGAAACGACTGATTTTCTCGGAGAAATTCGCCTGTCCGGTCTCAGGATTTACAATTCCGGAAATCGAACCGCGGCTGTTTTCCTTCAACAATCCCTTTGGCGCCTGTCCAACGTGCGACGGTCTGGGAACCACACTTGCCTTTGAGGAAGATCTGGTCGTGCCCGATCACTCCCTGTCGCTTCGCGAAGGTGCCGTGCTGCCTTGGGCCAAAACCGGCTC
>NZ_JAILWL010000357.1 GCF_025698965.1 Roseibium sp. | reverse complement strand
CTGGCAAATCCACGTTTCTCAAGATGATTTCAGGGACAATTCGTCCCACAGCGGGCCGTATCATTCGGGAAGCAAACGTTTCATTTCCCCTTGGTTTCCAAGGAAGTTTCAATGGATCTCTCACAGGTGAACAGAATGTCCGGTTCGTTGCACGCATCTATGGACATGACACTGAAGAACTCGTAGCTTTTGTCGAAGAATTTGCTGAACTCGGAAGGGCATATTACATGCCCGTCAAATCATATTCCTCAGGCATGAGGGCACGGCTCGCATTCGGCGTGAGTATGGGGATCAAGTTCGATTATTATCTTGTAGATGAAATCACGGCTGTGGGAGACGCAAACTTTAAAAGGAAATGTAAAAAGGTTTTTCAAGAAAAGCTTCACTTCTCGGATATAATAATGGTTTCCCACAGCGAAGGTTCGCTTAAGGATTACTGCAATGCCGGCATTGTACTCGAGGACGGAAATTTGACTTACTTTCCAAATATCGACGATGCTATTCGGTGCCACAATGAAAACATGGCGCGCCGATAATCTTTTGTAGTGAGAATGCCAAGGAATAACGGATGTCGGCAGAAACCCAACTGGACGAAGACGCGGCAAAGAACAAACGTTCCGAGGATGTCATTCCTCTGAAACGCGAATTAAAGTCTTCGAAACCGGCCAAAGATCATTCGTTGCTCGATCGCCTGAAACGAGCTGGTCTGGACCCACATAAACTCCTTGATCTCACTCTTCAAAACGGATCGGGGCAGACAAAGCGCTCGAAGCGTCACTGGTACGTTCGCGCGAGCTTGCTCCTGACAGTTCTGCTACCGTCGCTGTTTGTTTCTTACTACATGTTCTTCGTCGCCAGCGATCAGTATCACAGCACGACTGCATTTGCCATTCGAAGCTCCAATATGCCCGCGACCTCTGAGATCCTTGGCATGGTCCTGAGCAGCGGGGCGGATTCAACCACCTCGAACAGCTACATAGTGCACGACTATTTGCAGAGTCAGGCTGTGCTGGACGACATCAAGCGTTCGGTTGACATCAATAGTGTTTTTAATCGCGAAGGTTCCGATTGGTTTTTCAGAATGGGAGAGAATCTTCCGGTCGAAGATCAACTCGACTACTGGAACAGCATGGTTGACGTTAGCTACGATGCGACGTCCAGCGTAATTTATGTTGAAGTCCGAAGTTTCAATCCAGAGGACTCGGTCGCAATTGCCAGCGAAGTCCTCAATCGTAGCGAAATACTTGTAAATAAGCTCTCTGACGCCAACCGACGGCAATCTGTCCGCTATGCGGAAGAAACAATTGCCCGCGCCGAAGCACGCCTCAAGGCAATTCGCCGGCAGTTACTGGACTATCGCGAAAAGACGCAAGAAGTCAGTCCTGAAGAAAATGCTCGCCTTGCCGCCGAAATGATTGCAGGGCTTGAGCAGAACGTGGTGTCAAAGGAAGCTGAGCGCACAACGCTTCTTAGTTACCTGAACGAAGATTCGCCGCGTATTCGAATTCTGACTGAAGAAATCTCCGCCCTGAAGCAGCAGGTGCAGGCCGAAAGAAAACGTCTAGGCAGCGGCAGATCTACTCAAGAACCGGCAGCGGGGACAACAGCGTTGGATCGTTCCACGATTTCGTTTCGGATCGCTGATTATTCGGACCTGAAACTGGAAGAAGAGTTTGCCAACCAGCTTTACGTTACTTCACTGGCAAGCCTTGAACAGGCGCGACAGGAGGCCGATCAGAAACACATGTATCTGGCGACTTTCATCCAACCCACGCTTTCGGAAGACGCGCAGTACCCACGCCGGATTCTGAGTTCCATCGCTTTCTTCCTGTTGGCGCTTGGGATTTGGGTAACCGTCGTCCTGATGATTTACAACATTCGGGACCGGAGCTGAGACGGGTGAACTCGAACGCGGATCGGGACCCCGTTTTTCTCACAGCCGAGTGGTGACAATTATTGCGGGCAACTTCGCCAGTGCAGTGCGAGCCCACTCCTCCGCAAGGAGTTCTGGATCTGCCACGAGTGTTTCTTCAACCTCTTCCTGCCTGCAACGGCTAGCTGGCCTCCAGCGCTTCTGCAAACAAGGAACTTTACCTGACGCATGAGAACAAGCTCCGGTGTCCTGGCGAGAACTCACTCGCCGGAGGTCAAAATTGTGAAGAGTTATTCGAATTCGCCAAATAGTCTTGAAATCGTACCTTGAGTTCGAGATAGGCAAAAAAAGGTGCCAGATATGAATGGCACCCTCCTAAGTTCTTTGAAAGACGGATTAGGAACCACGTAGTTCGTTCAGTTGATCCGTGAGTTTATGGATCTCTGTCTTGCGAAGGTGGTTCTGCCGCTGAAGCTCGACGATAATCTGATACTGATCCTTCAGAAGACCCCAAAGTTGTTCGACCTGCGCAACATCGTCTCCGTCGGACTTGTAGGCGAGTTCGAGGAACTGCGAATTGATCGGATCAAATGTCTTAGTCAACATTGCCTGTGTTTCCGCTTTCAGCTTCTCCCGGAAATCTCCCGGTGTACCCTTACGCTTGTGGACATTAACGTCCTCTTTCTCGGCTTTGAAGTGGGCCTTGCCAACAATGTTCAGAGGAATTCTGTCGTCCAGGATACCGAGCAACTCGTTGATAAGATATACCCAACGCTCGCCCAGATCATAAATATCTTCGTAGCGGAACAAGAGTGATTCAGGATATTTGCGCGCCAGCGTTATCAGGTTGAGGCTGGTCATCTCATAGGGCGCAGCCTCATCGAGAACATATTCGTCAAGCTCCTTACCAAGCTCCCGCCCCTTCTGGGAAAAATCGGTTTTCTGGCCGGGAACAAAGACGCTATGATAGTGGCGCATCGCAAAATAGTGGGACACCACGCAGTCCCTCGGATCCCGTGTAACGATGACGATCTTGAACTTGGACAGATCCTTCTCAAGCAGCCACTTTGGTACTTCGCGGAACGGACCGATGAAATGGCCTGTTTCGGGAAAGTGATCCTTGTTCATGTTCGCGGCTTCAGAGAGCGGAATACCCTGGTCGTAGAGTTCCTTGCCGACGTCGAGCCATTTCATGCCTGCCGCCAGCGCAAGATTCCCCACGATGTCACAAGTAACCGACGAGCCGCCGCGAGCCAGTCCAAAAAAGATGATGCTCTGCTTTTCTGTCATGCTTATACCTTGTCGAGTTTTACTCTGCGCGCATATCCTTGGGGAAGGAACTTGTTGTAAAAGCGCAGTGTCCGTATGGTCTTATGGCTCGGTTCGATAATTTCCCTCATTCTCAGACGGGAGATTATGAATTTCAGTTCAAGAGGCATATATCTGTCGGGGTGAGCCAGAAAGGCCTCTCTGCGACTCTTCAGATAGAACGGAAAACCGTCCAATTTCTGTTGAAACAACTCGTACCCGATTTCCGACTGTTTATAGATATTCTGTCGAATTTCAGGCAATCGAATTCCAACCAGCCTGGAAATGATGTCTTCAAGAGCATTGTCGGTTGCGGCGGCTGGCGACACAACAATACCCGTCGCACCATCGTCGATGTATTCCGCGTTGCCGGGCCCATCCACTGCTATCGGGACGCATCCGTGTTCCATCGCATGAATAGTCGAAAATCCGATACCTTCAGATATGCGCGGGCACAGAAAGAACTTTGAGTCGTAGAGAACATCGTCCAACTCACTTCGGTCGGCGAAATAGGTCGTGTTGTACCGTATGTCAGGCGTCTCAAGTGGATCATCAAGCATCAAGTGCGTATGAAGACGCAGACCACATTGCTTGAGGCTGTTCCGTAGATTATTGACTTCACGCCACATAGTCGTCCGGTGTCCGTAGAAGACATCAATCCCGCGATCTTTTGCGAGCACCTTCTTTTGGTCTCCGGGCTTGTTGTAGTAGCGCATCCGGTAGCTGGTGTTACGAACACGTTCCATCTTGGTTGCGATGAAATCGGTCATCGAAATAGAACCGAGCATACCCGACAGTGCGAAATAGATGTCAGGCATGTTTCCGCAGCCATCAGCCATGGGCATACAGACCGCAGGTACCCCGCGAGACAGGAACCAGGCCGCAACCAGATCTGACTGAACACAGATAACCAGATCCACGTTGTCCTTGTTCAGTTCATGAAGCACCCAGCGATCGGCATTAATGGCAAAAAGCGATGCATCAACGCCTTTCTGCGACAACGCCTCTTTCACCCACTTGAAGGATCCACTCTTGAAGTGCGCAGTATGGCAAAGAATTGCAACTTTCATTTGATTGAAACTCGGTCAAAGTTTAGTTGCCGATACTTCTCGGCAGCCTCACGCCCTTCTTCCAAAGTCTTTTGCCGGCCTTGCCGCAAAATCCTATCAACTTCGAAGTTTAACTGATCGAGCGTGTAATAACGGCGAATGATCCCCTCTCGAAAGTGATCATCAACAAAAGCGTTGCCCCCGCGCCCGATCATCAATTTGCTGTGCTCCAGGCTCTCGAAGAAAATCGCCGATCCGCGATACCAATACGTGCCGGGAGTGTAGGGAAGAAGGACTGCATCTGCCCCCCAGATGGCCTTTTCGAACTCATCCCGGGGGAGACCAGAGGGCAAGTAATCAATGTTAGGGAAAAGATCTTCCAAGTACTTCGACTTTGTATGGAAGCGGCTGCCCTTGTTGAAGTTTTGAGCTCTCAACACGACCGACATGCCAAACCGGTCCATCAAGGACCTCGCAAGCTTCGTAACGTGCAAACCGCCTTTGTCTTCCCTGCTCTTTCCAGGAAGACAGATCACGAGCGGGTATTCCGGCGAATACGTGTCGGGAACGTCAGAGGCAGTATCCGTGGCCTGTATTTGCTGCTGGTTTATCGGAAGCCCGATTGTCTCGACTTCATGATTGAGAACGAAGTTAAGATACTCGGAATATCGTCCGGCTTCAGCCTGCAGAGTGAGCATTTCGGCTGGCACTTTGCGCAGTGTATGGAAAAGGACTTTGCGGGTTGCACCTCTTTTGATCGATGCATTTTCCAGTACGCCGATAAAGCGAATGGAAAGGTGAAACTTCGCACTTTCTTCAACCAGCAGTTCCGCACATCCGAGGACGAAGTAGTAATCGGCACTCGGAAAATAGACCGTCACGTCCGGATCCGAAGCGGTCTCGCGCTTGATGATTTCGCGAATTTGCTTCTTTGCTGTTCGGCACCAGGATTTGTGTAGTGGTTTACCCAGGTTGGCCCTGACAAAATCATAGCCCCACTGGAATGCTTTGTTCTTCACCCTCTGATTGAACGTATCCAGATACAGCGTCGGATACAACATCGAGACTTCTTCGACATTGTATCCAAGCTTATGAAAACGCTCTACTTTTCCTGCAACAACAACGACAATACGGTCGAATTCCGATTTGACGCGGTCATAATATCGAATTACAGAATCGATGTTATGTCCGAATTCGTTGTGACACCCAGGGTCACAGATTATCAGTGTTGACATTCGAGTTCGAGCCCTGCCTCTAAGCTTGATCCCTCAAGTTTTTGACGCAGAAACAGGTCGTCATGTACGAGCTGCTTGACCCCTGCGCGGAAGTCTCTTGGCGACCAATCCGGAAACAGTCTTCTCGCCTTTGAAACATCGGGACAGCGTCTCGATACGCTGCCAGGAGGGGCCGGGTGACATTCGATCTCCTGCTCGCCCATTCCGAGTTCCTCCAGAATGATGCGTGCTGCCTTCTGAATTTCCAGCTCTTCCTCGCTACCTACATTCAGGATGTCGCCAAGAAGATTGGGGGCAAGCGCCGCGCGCACCGTAAGGTCAACTGCATCCTCGACATAAATGAATGAGCGGGTCTGATCATAGCCATAGAGTTCAAACTGGCCTCTGAGAGCACGACCGACGAAATCCGGTATGAAATGCTTGTCACCCATACGCGGACCGTAGGTGTTGTGATACCGGAGGATCGTGGTAGGCATGCCGCATTGTTTAGCCGCACTCAAAACGAAGAGTTCGCTCATCGTTTTGCCAGCCGCGTAGGACCAGCGAAGATTTTTCGGATTGTCGATGGAAAGCAGGACATCCTCAGGGGTGGGAATTGCAGCGAGTCCCAATTCGACAGAGCAAGCGTAGGACTCAGATGTTCCCGTAAACACGAACCGGGAGAGGTTGGGTGCGCCCGTAAACTTATCGATCAAGTTCAGTGTCGGGATCGTGCAGGATCTCGCGACATCCAGAGCCTTGTCATAAAAGTTCTGCGTACCGTTAATCGCAGCGAGATGAAACACGACATCGACGTCTGTAGGCAACACTTCCAGTTGCTTTGCGTCATTCAAATCTATGCTAAAATGGGTAAAATTGCGATGCTCAGCCATTGCCCAATACTGGTCAATCGCGCTGCTGTTTACGAAGTTGTCGACTCCGATGACTTCCCAATCGGCTTCAAGCAGATGTTTGCACAAATGGAATCCAACGACGCCAGCACTACCGGTTACTAATGCCCTCAACGCACCACCTCAAGCTTTTCTTCTCTTTCCAAGGACATGCTGCCAGCGTTACTCAACTGAAATCGAAATCCGATTTCCAATTCCGCAAGCCTCTTGCCAAGTAAATTGGTCAAATCCAGAACGGCCATATTTTCAGGAAGCTTCGACCATGACTGGGAGAAAATACCTGGTTGTTCGTTCTGAACGATTATCATTTCCGAAGCTTCGGTAAAAGATGCAAAGTCTCCATAGATTTTATCTATGCCTTCTACCCGCTCACCGTTTGCGGTCACCAGCGGGTCGTACCCCACGATCCTGGCGTCAGGAAAAAGGTCCCGAACTGCGGCGACGACTTCGGAGACCAGACTTCCACGAACGTC
>NZ_JAILWL010000356.1 GCF_025698965.1 Roseibium sp. | reverse complement strand
AACAGCAACGGCGTTGTTGCTGACCATCTCGGTCAGCAGACTGGTGAGAATGTAGACCGCGGCCAAAATCGCGAGCGGGCCGACACCTTCGATAAGCCGTACGACAGTTTCGACAACGACTTCGGCAGCCCCGGTGCTCTCCATGCCCTGACTGAGACCCAATAGGCCGAAGATCAAAAACAGGATCCGCCAGTCGATTGCTTCGATAGCATCTTTGGGATCGATGCATTTGGTCAGCATGACGAGCACTGCGCCGATAACGGCGAGCCCGGCAATCGGCATCACGTTCAGAGCGGCAAGGCCGATCACACCCAGTATCACGGCAACGGATATGGGGGCTCTGCGCCTGCGCATTGCAGGTTCGGACGGTTGGGAAAGATTGACGACCTTGCCATCCTTCAAAAGTCGCTGAATGCCTTCCGCGGGGCCTTCGACCAAAATCGTGTCACCGAGCTGCAATTTCATTTCGTCGGTCGTGGAGGTGATTTTCTCCTCTTTGCGATGGACCGCGATGACGTAAACGCCATATCGTCTGCGGATTTCCAGATCGCCCAGGGGACGGCCTATCAAAGCAGATCGAGGCCCGATCCCGGCTTCCAGCAACAAGGTCGGGTCGTCTTTTGCCGGTTCCAGATTGGCGTCATCCATGTCCCGAAACGCAACCTGCTTGTTGTCCTTCAAACCAAGAATTTCCCCGGTATCCGACTTGATCACCACCCGGTCTCCTGCCTCAAGCGACACAGTATCCAGATGTCTGCGAAGAGAACGACCACCTCGGATGACGTCCACAATGCTGACGCTTCCGGGATCGAAGGGAAGAGCCGGCAGAGGCTTGCCGACATAGCGCGAACTGGCCGGTACCACGAGCCTGGAAACAAACGTCCGTTTGCCTTCCTGAGAAAGAAGATCGGCGAGGGAAGTGCGGTCTGGCAGAAGAAATCGACCCGCTATCATCATGTAGATCATGCCGACGGCAGCCAGAATGAGCCCGGGGGCTGTCATCTCGAACATGGACACCGGCTCTAACCCGCTGTCGGTCGCAACATCGCTCATCAAGATGTTGGTTGACGTCCCGACAAGCGTCAGCGTTCCGCCGAATATGGCGGCAAAAGACAAGGGGATCAGGAAACGCGAAGGCGACAAGCCCATTCCGGCGGCAATCGAGATCATTACCGGTGTCATCAGAACTACGACAGGCGTGTTGTTCATGAAGGCTGATGCGATCATGGTTCCCGTCATCATCAACAGCATTGCCCGTAAATAAGAACCCTTTGCCTGCTTGCGCAGGAATTCGCCAAGCACTTCAAGGACGCCTGTTCTTTCCAGCGCGGCAGAAATGATGAACATCATGGCAATGGTAATGGGCGCGCTGGAACTGAAGACGGTCAGGAAATCCCGCGTCTGAATAATGCCCGTGGCAAGAAGGGCAGCAGACGCGGACAGAGCAATGACCTCCGGAGGATAAAACTCCTTGAAAAAGCTGAAGAAAACGATCCCAATCAGCACGAAAACGAAAATCTGATCAAAGGTCATTGTTGCCGATTTCCGCTGGATTTACTTTCGTCATGTCCACGGCAAAGATTTGCAGATGCTGTTCGGCGTTGCAATTCTCGTTTCGTTTTCTCTCCAATATTTAATGCTCATCCGGAACCGCGACTGCCTGACGCGAACTGAGCCGGCACATCTTCAGGTTACGTGAGTTTGCCTTGTGTGAAGGCAATTCCCGGATCTGCAGAATGCTCAACATCATCCCCCAACACGGTTGTCCAGGAATGTTTTCGGTGTTCGTAAACGGAAAACTTCGGTGGTGGAAATTCAGGATCTGCAAAGGCTCCAACCGGAATGGCAGTCACTCCGGGCCAGCCTTCAATGATGTAGAAAAGCGTAGAGCCGCATTGAGGGCAAAATCTATAGGTCGCCCTGTGTCCGCTGTCTGCGACACGTTCCCATTCAGAAAAATTACCCGAAAGCGTGACCTGCTCGTCAGGCCATCTGGCCTGTGTTGCAAAGGCGCTGCCGGAGCGCTTTTGGCACTCAAGACAGTGGCACACGGATACTCTAACGGGCTCGCCTTCGCATTCAGCTTTCAACTGGCCGCACCGGCATGTCGCAACACGTTTGATCATCGCTCATCCCCTTTTCCTGTTTGCACTCTAGCAAATCGGGTGGTGGATCATATTCACTCAAGGGGATAGCAGAATGACTATCTGTATTTCTCGATAAAGGCATCAATCGATAGAGTGCGGAAATCGGGCAAGCGTTCCTTTAGCCGATCATGAGACCAGTCCCACCAGGCAATGTCCATCAGGGCTTCTTCCTGGGATTCCGAAAATCTCCGCTTGATCGGTTTGGCGGCGACACCGCCGACAACCGTATAGGGAGCAACATCCTTGGAAACGACGGCGCCTGCTGCAACAATTGCTCCGGTGCCGATGGTCACGCCCGCCAGGACAGTTGCATTGTGACCGATCCAGACATCGTGACCGATAGTGACCCAGTCATCCTTGCGCCATTGGAAGAAGCCTCCGTCATCCTCGCCCAGCTCATAAGCCGCCGCACGGTAGGTGAAATGGTGTTGTGATGCGCGCCAGGTCGCATGATTGCCTGGGTTGAGGCGTACGCGCCGGGCAATCGAACAGAACTTTCCGATTGACGTCCAGACGACGTCGCCATCCTGGACGATATAGGAATAGTCTCCCATCTGGCTTTCGCGCATTTCAGTCCTTGCACCGACTTCGGTCCAGATCCCCAGATCGCAATTCAGAACCTTTGCGTCTGCATGAATATTTGGAGCCTCGGTAAGGGTGGATTTTTGGCTGGGAGCGGACATGAATTCTCCATTGGATCTGGAATAGCAACAGTGATCTCGCGTTTTAGCGATCCGGGTGCGAAGATCAGTGACGGTTTAATGACAGTATTATGACTGTATCCAACAATTTTAATTGGTTGCTGGAGTGACTTTTCGATCAGAAAAGTCAGCGCTCCATAAGGTCTGTTTCTTCGATCTCCGACGAACATCGAAGGCAATACCTGAGGACGGAACGCTTTGAGGCCGCTGTGGAAATTCCGGCTTGGACAGATGCGACCTAAGCGGATCGGGCGACACTTTCATGGAACCGTCATAAATCTTTGATCCAGCAGACAAAAACCTGTCATCTTTTTGTAATCGTCCAATGGCTCTTGTCGCCCAGCACATCGAACAAACACGGACAGGGCTGGCGCGTGATTCAATTTCAGGAAGTCACCAAGATCTTCGGATCTCGGACTGCGGTCAATAAAGTCGGATTTAATATCGACCAACCGCAGATGGTCGGCATCATCGGCAGGTCAGGCGCGGGAAAATCAACCCTGCTGCGGATGATCAATCGACTGACGCCGGCAACCTCCGGCCGGATCCTGTTCGAAAACCAGGACATTCTGAGCCTCAAGGGCGGCATGATGCGCCGTTGGCAGCGCGATTGCGCCATGGTTTTCCAGCAGTTCAATCTTGTCCCGCGCCTGGATGTTGCAACAAACGTCATGCTCGGTCGTCTCAACGGCCACGGGACTTTCAAAAGCCTCTTCAACATATTCAGCGCGTCAGAGGTCAATGATGCACTCGCCGCACTTGACCGGCTTGGCATCGTCCAGGAAGCGACCAAAAGGGCAGAGGAACTCTCCGGCGGTCAGCAACAGCGCGTCGCCATCGCTCGAGCCCTGATGCAGAACCCGCACATGATCCTGGCCGATGAGCCGATTGCTTCGCTGGATCCGATGAACGCCAAGATCGTCATGGACGCGCTGCGTGAAATCCACGAGCGCGACAACAAGATTGTCATCTGCAATCTCCATACGCTCGATACGGCCCGGAGCTATTGCGACCGGATCATTGGTATGCGCGACGGTTTCATTGTTTTCGATGGCAAGCCTGAAGAGCTGACGACGGCGGCTGCCCGCGAGATTTACGGCGCTGATGAAAACTTCAACGAGGCAGCGACGTCCACTGCCATCGATGCCGGCCGGTCCGGCACTCAAGAATCCGCCGGTGTGATGACCCCGGCGGCGGCAGCGGTCTGAACCGTTTGCGCCCCTTCCAACGTCATCAGATTCAGACTCTCGGGGAGTGTCCCAAATGAAAATCGTTTCCAAAGTCGCTGCGCTTGCTGCTGTCAGCACGATCGCTCTGAACGCTTCTGTTGCTGGTGCTGCAGAAATCTCTGAATTCCGCATTGGTATCCTCGGTGGTGAAAATGCCTCCGACCGCCTGCGTGCTTACGAATGCCTGGAACAGAAAGCTGCGGATTTACTTGGCGTTCCGGTCAAGCTCTTCGCTCCGGCCGATTATAACGGCGTTATCGAAGGCCTGCTCGGTGGCAACCTGGACATGGCCTGGCTCGGTGCATCCAGCTACGCCAAAGTCTTCCTGACCGATCCGGAAGCCGTAGACCCGGTTCTGATCAAAGTGAATGTCGACGGCGGCTACGGCTATTATTCCATCGGTTTTGCCCGGGTCGACAATGAGATCAACTCTCTAGACGACATGAAGGGTAAGGTCTTCGGCTTTGGTGACCCGAATTCCACTTCCGGCTACCTGATCCCGTCGATCGCCATCCCGCAGGAAGGGTATTCCATGAACCCTGGCGACTATTTCGGTGACGTTGTCTTCACCGGTGGTCACGAGCAGACAATCGTTGCTGTATCCAACGGCGACATTGATGCCGGTGTGACCTGGGCCGATGGTCTCGGCGAGTGGGAAGACGGCTACAATTCCGGCGCACTGCGCAAGGCTTCCGATGCCGGCCTGGTCGACATGACCGAGCTGCGTGAAATCTGGCGTTCGCCGGTGATCCCGGAAGGCCCAATCGTTCTGTCCAAAAAGCTTCCGGAAGACGTCAAAATCAAGATGACCGCTCTGATGGCCTCCTTGAATTCCTTGGACCCCGAGTGCGCTTACGGCGTTGCTGCTGGTGAGACCAAAGGATTCATGCCGATCACTCACGACGCATACGTCAATATTGTTGAAGCCCGTAAGGCGAAAAACAAAAACTGATCGGTTCGCCTGAACCGGAGCGCGGGCCCTCTTCCGGCCCGCGTTTTCTTGCGATCTCCTTCAAAGGACATTGGTAATGGCTGTTGCCGCTCTCGAACAGGAAATCCTGTCCATGCGTAAACGCCGCCAGCTTTATTCCCTCATGGGAATTCTGCTGGTCGTGGCGGTGCTGGTTTCCGGATACTCCAAATCAAACGAGATGAACTCCGGGGGCTTCCTCCAAGGCCTATCCAAATTCTTTGATTATCCGGGTGAAATTGTTGCGGAAGCCTGGGAGGCCGGGCCTGCCTTTTTCGGCCTGATCCTGCATTTCCTTCCCGCAATGCTTGAAACCTTGAATATTGCCGCGGTTGCGACCCTGCTGGGAGGCGCCTTGGCCGTGGTTCTGGCAATGGCCTCGACACGGAATGTCGACAGCTGGGGACCGCTTATTCCGGTGGTTCGGCGGATGATGGACATTATGCGCGCCTTTCCGGAGTTGATTATCGCGCTGTTCCTGATTTTCGTTCTGGGCTCCAGCCCCGTTCCGGCCATGATCGCCGTCGCTTTTCACACTGCAGGAGCGCTGGGCAAGCTGTTTTCCGAAGTGAACGAGAACATTGATCGCAAGCCCATCGAGGGGTTGTCGGCCTGCGGGGCAAGTTGGGTGCAAAGGATCCGATTTGCGGTGATGCCGCAGGTGGCTCCCAACTACCTCAGCTATTTTCTGCTGCGCCTTGAAATCAATGTGCGCGCTTCCGCCATTCTGGGGTTCGTCGGCGCCGGGGGCATCGGCCAGGAACTGCGCCGTACGATTGGATGGGGGCAGGGCGCCGGTGACGAGACTGCTGCGATATTCGTGCTTCTGTTCCTCACCATCATGCTCATCGACCAGACATCATCCTTTCTGCGCGGCAAGCTTGTCGGCGCTGGCCGGGCTCATTAAGGAACATCGAAATGACTGTGGACACGCTTCATGAACCGGTTTTTGACCGCGACACCGTCTTTCAGAATGTCCGCCGCCGTGCATGGGTGACGGTTGGTGTTCCTTCGGCAATCCTGCTCTACCTTGTCTACACCTGGTTCGCATTCGGGGTGCCGGATCTGCTGTCAAAGGCCCAGCCGAACCGGGCACTGATCCTGGCCACCGACTCCGTTGCCTACAAGGTCCATGTCACCAAGTTGCTGCGTCGCGACATCATGGAAGTGGCCATTGAGGGAGAACGCCGAGCATCTTACGACGCCGACAGTCTGCCGGACTGGGTGGACGTGGAAGGGACCGACGCCACTGTCGATCTCGGGCAGGGTTACACAGTCGATATCAACGGCAAGGTGATGGAATTCACAGTTCCGGACTACGGGACGATCAGGGTTACTGCCACTCACAGCGGCGTTGAAACCGAATTGCCTCCCGGCCCGGTTCCCGAATGGCTCAGCGACGATCCGAAAAAATTCAACGCAAGACCGACACTGGACCGACGCGTTCAGGTGACCCGCACAAAAATCGAGGTGCACAACTATTTCGGTGGTTGGGAGAACTTCTGGTTTCCTTTCCACTCGCAACTCTACGGAATGCCTTTCAGCCAGCTTTGGGCTCTTGCGTTGTCCGACATGCGCATCGATCCGAGCCAATCGAACATGTCACTCATCATGCACGAGTTTCTGGACAATCCGGACTGGCAGCATGGCGAGATCTTCAACGCCTTGTTTGAAACCATAATGATGGCGGTGCTCGGAACATTGACTGCAGCCTTTTTTGGATTGCCGCTGGCATTCCTGGCGGCTCGCAACTTCACACCATCGAAAATCCTGCGGTTCGGCACCCGGCGGCT
>NZ_JAILWL010000355.1 GCF_025698965.1 Roseibium sp. | reverse complement strand
ATCTGCATGATAGCAGGTCTGACTGGCATCGACCGCCCCGGCCTCGCCCCGCCTGAGTATCTCGATACAGCGGACAGTTTTTATGCCAGCAGCAAGGATCTGATCGAACGTTGGCACATGAGGGGCCGCAACAAGTATGCGATCACGCCGCGTTTTGCACTTGGTTCAACCCGTGAACAACTTGATCGCTGTGGCCAGCTGAAAGGCGAATATCCTGATACCTGGGTCAACACCCACATGTCGGAAAACCATAAGGAAATCGCCCAGGTCGCCGAAGCATTCCCGGAAGCGAAAGATTATCTGAATGTCTATGAGCGGGCGGGGATTGTCGGGCCGAAATTTACCGCAGGCCACGCTATTCACCTGAGTGACGATGCCTTTCGACGTATGTCGTCGTCAAAGTCATCGATCTCGTTCTGTCCTGCATCCAATCTTTATCTCGGCAGCGGCCTATTCATGATCCAAAAGGCGAAGTCGGTAGAAACGCCGGTACTGGTCGGTGTCGGCACGGACATGGGGGCTGGCGACTGTTTCTCGATCCTGCGCGTATTGAACGATGCTTACAAGGTGGCGGCGCTTCAATCGCAGAAGCTATCAGTTCTCAAAGGGTTATATCTGGCGACGTTGGGAGGCGCCAAATCGCTGCTGCTGGAAGATGAAATCGGCAGCTTTGATCCGGGGAAGTTCGCGGATCTTGTCGTGCTCGACACGCGGCCGACACCTGCCCTCGCCTTCCGCGCGGAAAGCGCGATCATCGACACGAACGCAAGTGAGGAAGAGCAGCAACGCGAGCGCATGGAACACGAAGCCTTCGGCATGATGATGCTTGGCGACGAACGTGCGGTCGAGGCAACCTATGTCAGTGGGCAGCTGCTCTATCAAAAGAGCGGTAACGCCCTTCATTAGGTTCGATCGTCATGCAGCAAACAACAAAAACCGGGGTGGTGGTTTTGTCGCGCGATCCCGGCAGCTTTGACGAACATGCCTATAAGCAATGGCATCAGGAACTTGTGAACCTTGCCAAGCAGCATGACGGCCTGATTGACGTGAACCTGCAAAGGCCACTGGACGGTGTTCAGGATCAATGGGTCCAGATCATTACCTATGACACAGTCGACAGCCTGAAAGCTTTGTTGAGCGACGCTGCCTTCAAGGCAGCGGTTGCCGCGTCCGAAGAGACCTTTGGCAAGCCGATCACCCAGCAAATCGTTGCCAACAGCAAACCCTCCGCCGTGCCGGTCACCGTTGTGATTTCGCAGCTGGTCAAACCCGGCTACGAAGAGGCCTATCAGCAATGGCAGCTTGAGATCGACGCTGAAGCGAAGAAGTTTCCAGGTTTTTTAGGGACAGAACTGATCAAACCTCTGCCGGGTGTGCAGAACGAATGGGTTGTCATATTCCGCTTCACATCCGGCAAACACCTTGACGACTGGTTCGCTTCCGACATCCACAGGGAGATGTTGAAGCGGGCGGAACCCTATTTCGACAAGGTTCACATCCGGCGCGTCGGCCGGGGGTTTGAAGATTGGTTCGCAAATGCGGCAGGTGAAGGAGACGCAGGTCCAACCCAATTCAAGATGGCGATGGTAGTGCTCTTGACGCTTTACCCGACCGTCATGCTGATCACACTTTACATCTCGCCATTCATGTCAAGCTGGGGTCTGCCGGTTTCCATGTTCGTATCCAACATATTGAGCGTCATCATCCTGACCTGGGCAATCATGCCAATGGCAACCCGTGCGCTGGATTTCTGGCTCGACGATGAGACAGGTTCCAGGCCCTCCATTACGATTGGAGGTGGTGCGCTGATCATCGCGCTTTACGCTGTCAGTATAGGCTTCTTTGTCTGGCTCTCCGGGTAAGCTCAGGCTCCCAAAAACAAGGGCCGGCAATTTCCGGCCCCGTCTTGAAGATTGGCAACATATAAATTGGTTCTCGCATCGGAACCGGTTCAGAAACGTCCCGAGGCCATAACCCGAATTTCAATTTCGCCGTCGGTTCCCGACACTGCTTACAGCTTGTAGATCGACCAGGCTTGATAAGCCTTGTTCGCGTTGTCGCATGGCTGAAGGGACAAGGGACGCATCACATGAACGGGGGAACCGCCCCGGCCTTCTCTCTTTTCCGTTTGGCTGACCGTGACACACAAATTTGGGTCGGCCTGAGCGACGAGCTGACCGTTGTCTTCCAGCAGGAATTTCTGTGTATCTGAATCGGTACACTTGTCCAGATTTACCGGGGCCCCTGCTTCAACGGACGGAACCGTCATGCAGACGTCGAAATACGGAATATAGAATTTGCCCTCACTGAGAAGCGTCTCGTCAAACCCTTGGTCTTCGAGGATACCGCCGGTGTAGTGATAGCAAGTGTGTGCCTGAAGCCCGCGGTCCAGTGGCGCGTTCTTGCCTTGCCCGCCCGCAATATCCAGGCAATAGCCACGCTCTTCGTCAAGCTTGTCCGTCAGCAGGACTTCAACAAGGTTTTCGGCCGACAGTACGGAACTCGAGAGGGCAATGAGACTTAGGGTTGCAACAACGGAACTAATGATCTGTTTCATATCGCTACTCCAGGTAACTTGCCGGTTTGTACCGCCTCTTTCGTCAGTAGGGGTTTTGATAGCCTTGCATCTTAGGTTTGGTTTCCCCGAAGTTGCTGTATGGCCAACTGCGAGTATGCAGGCTGCCCACAACACGAGTTCCAATCCCACCGCACAGTCTGTTTTGTTGTTATGATTTCCCAGTTTCAGGAGATTCCGGTTGTGTCCCTTATACAAATAGTCTTGGGCCGGCAAATGCCGACCCAATCCGATTGACCAAATTGTTTCACACTTGTTTTCGTTCCCGCTGCCGCCGTTCATCGTCAGAGCGAAGTTCCAGCCACATCGCATTCAGGATTGCGAGGCAGCACGCCAACGGCATTCCAAGAGCCCAGGCAAAATACCACATCTGAATTCTCCTCAATACGCCGTGTGATTGTCGCGTTCGATGGTTTCTTCATCCACCTTGCCCCACAGGACCTTGTAGACCCAAGCGGTGTAAACAAGGATGAGCGGCAGGAAGATGAGAGTTGCCACCAGCATGTTGAACAGGGTGCGATGCGTGGATGATGCATCCCATACCGTCAGGCTTGCCTCCGGTTGAACCGAAGACGGCAGAATGAATGGGAACATGGTGACACCCACCGTTGCGATGATGCCAACCACCGCCCATTTGGAAAACACGAAGATCAGCATTTCCATTTTGGACTGCAGCAGGACCAGCGTCCCAAGAAGACCCAGAAATCCCAGCCCGGGCACGACCCAGAGGATCGGATAGGCAGTATAGTTTGCCATCCAGGCACCGCCCTCGATCACCGCCTGTTTCGCAAGTGGATTGGCGGCCATGTTCGGGTCGACTTCCGAAGTAATCCGGAACCCTTCGACATATCCGCTGAAAACCAGATATCCACCAAGCGCAAACAGCACGATCCCAAGGATCGCCGCGAGGGAGCCGAAACGCCGGGCACGCTGTGCAATGTCTCCGCTCGCCCGCATGACCAGCCAGACGGAACCATGCATGACCAGCATCGAAACGGACAAAAGACCGCATAGCAGAGTGAACGGCGAGAACAGGCCGAAGAACGACCCCTCGTAGGTCATCCTGAGATCGGAATCGAGCTTGAACGGCACTCCAAGCAGCACGTTGCCAACAGCAACACCAAACACCAGCGCAGGTACGAAAGAGCCGGTGAACAGGGCCCAGTCCCAAGCAGTGCGCCAGGAAGGGTCCGGCCTTTTGGAGCGGTACTTGAACGAGACCGGCCTTAAGATCATGGCGGCGAGCACCACGAACATTGCAAGGTAGAACCCGGAAAAACTGATCGCATAAAGCGGCGGCCAGGCCGCAAAGATCGCTCCTCCCCCGAGAATGAACCAGACCTGGTTCCCTTCCCAGGTCGGGCCGATCGTATTGATCACAACCCGCCGTTCAATGTCGGTTTCGGCAACGAATGGCAGCAAGGCGCCAACGCCCATGTCGAAACCGTCCGTGACCGCAAATCCAATAAGAAGAACGCCTAGCAGCACCCACCAGATGATCTTCAGCGTCGAATAGTCGATTAGTTCATAGAGGACCATGAGACCTTACTCCGCTGGAACAGGGGCTGCGCCGGTAACCGGACGCTCTGCTTCGGGTGGCTGGACACCGGCCGGCTGACCATCGTCAGGACCGATCTTGATGTACTTGATCATCAAGGCGACCTCGATCACCAGAAGCGTGCTGTAGAGCGCGACAAAGCCAGCAAGCGTCAACAGAACCTCGGTTACAGAAAGGCTTGAAACACCGGCAGATGTCGGCAGCATACTTTCGATGATCCAAGGTTGACGCCCGTATTCGGCGACAAACCAACCCATTTCACAGGCGATCCAGGGCAGCGGGATCGACCACACCGCGACATGCAGCAGCCACCGGCGTTTCTCCCTCAAGACGTCGAGCTTTCCGGACGAGGAATAGTAGAAAAATACCGTCGTCAGCAGGATGAAGAAGAACCCGCAAGCCACCATGATCCGGAAGGCATAGAACATCGGGAAGACATTCGGCACGGTCGACCAGGCTGCTTCGTCCACCTGTTCTGTCGTTGCCTCCATGGGGTTGTCGGTATAAGGCAGCAGCAGATAAGCATAGCCCAGTGAATTGGCGTTCTGCCGGAAGGTTTCACGAACGTCTTCACCAACGGTTTCGGGATTGGCCCTGATCTCCTGAAGCGCATTCCAGGCTATCGCCCCTTGACGGATTCGATCCTTGGAATGATCGACCAGGTCATAGATCCCGGGGATAATGTCGGTCAGCGACCGCGTAGCAATCAAGCCCATCACATAGGGGACCTCGATCGCAAAGAGGTTTTCCCTCTTTTCCATGTCAGGCCATGCAACAATATTGAAAGAAGCAGGCGCAGGCTCCGTGTGCCACATGGCTTCCATCGTCGCCATTTTCATTTTCTGGTTCAGGTTGGCTTCATAGCCGCTTTCATCCCCAAGAACGACTACGGAAAGCGCAGAGGCAAAGCCGAAGGCGGACGCAATGGTCATCGAACGCTTGGCAATCGCAATATGCCGTCCCTTCAGCATATACCAGGCGGAAATTCCAAGCATGAACATGGCAGCTGTGACATAGCCAGCCGAGACTGTGTGGACAAATTTCGCTTGCGCGACCGGATTGAACAGCACGTCAAAGAAACTGGTGACTTCCATGCGCATCGTGTCCGGATTGAACATCGAACCGACCGGATTTTGCATCCAGCCATTGGCGATCAGGATCCAGAGCGCTGAGAAGTTGGTGCCGAGCGCGACCGCCCAGGTGGCGGCTAGGTGCTGCCGTTTGGACAGTTTGTCCCAACCGAAAAAGAAAAGGCCGACAAAAGTGGCTTCGAGGAAGAAGGCCATCAGGCCTTCAATTGCAAGCGGCGCTCCAAAAACGTCGCCGACATATTGACTGAAATAGGCCCAGTTCATGCCGAACTGGAATTCCATGGTGAGCCCTGTTGCCACTCCAAGGGCGAAGTTGATCCCGAAGAGCGTGCCCCAAAACTTGACCATGCGTTTCCAGATCTCGCGACCGGTCATGACGTAGACCGTTTCCATCGTCGCCAGCAAAATGGAAAGCCCTATGGTCAAGGGCACAAACAGGAAGTGGTAGAGCGCTGTCATGGCAAATTGCAGCCGAGACAGGTCAACGACGTTTAATTCCATCCTCTTCCCCCTTTTCAAGTCACTACAGACTTGAGCACGATGCCAGGGCAAAGACTCTCACGGTTTCAAGTCAATCCAGCAATGTCGCATCGTTCGGGTGAAATGAACGGGGACCAATCGCCGGTTCCGTCTACTAATTGCCTCAAAACATGAGTCTTCAACCGCCGTGATCGTGACCCAGCCTCACCACAAGGTCAATGCGACACATCGTAAAGGACAACCGGAAATCGCAGAAAAACGAATTGGAATCGTTGAGGAATTAGAAATAATTTCAGTTGGAGACCTAATTTGACGCTGCGACCGTATCGCGCAGGCCAACAACTCTGTCGGCAACATCCAGCTCAAGTTTCCGGTGTGCGATCATCAACACCGCTGCCTGTTGCCTGAATTCCAGAAATCTCGCCAACACATCTCCGGCGGTCGCCTCGTCCAGACCTTCCGTCATCTCATCCAGAATGAACAGATCAGGTACCGTCAAAAACGCCCGGGCAAGTGCGAGGCGGCGCTGCTCGCCTCCGGAGAGCCCCAGCCCCTCCTCCCCGAGTACCGTTTGCAATCCCTCGGGGTATCTGGAGATCCGCTCCGCAAGTGCCGCCTTGTCCAATGCCGACCACAGCTCACTATCGCCGGCAGTCGGATTGGCGATCCGCAAGTTGGCCGCCACGGTATCGTTAAAGATATAGGACCGTTGACTGAGCACCGTTACCGAATGGCGAAGCTGGCTTTCGTCAACTTCGCCCAAGTTCCGGCCCATCAGTTCGATCCGGCCGGCATCCGGCACTCTCAGGCGCGATGCCAGAGCCGCCAGGGTGCTTTTGCCACATCCACTGCGCCCGGCAATTGCGACAACCTGACCATGGGCAAATTCAAGCGAAACATCCTCCAAAACGTTTCGCAATGCTCCTGGATAACGGAACGACACATCAATGAAACGCAGAACGGCCTTGCATGGGGGATGCGTCACCTGACCGTCAGGCCGTTCACTTACAGCAGAGACCGGCTCAACTCCGGTTTCGGATCCAAGAGATCGACGGGCGGCAAGAGAGGTGCGCTGAAGACGTGCGAGGCCTGGCAACGCTCCTCCCAGGATCTCCGGCAGAGCCATGACAACCAGGATCAAACCAATGGCCA
>NZ_JAILWL010000354.1 GCF_025698965.1 Roseibium sp. | reverse complement strand
CACCCAGCCGGTGAAAATGCCGCCAAGGATCAGGACCGGCATGAAGAGGGCAGGTGCCGTTCCGACAAAAGACGAGGTCAGTTCCTTGAAAGTTGTCGTTCGACCACCAGGGTCACAATTCGTCGACTTGCCGACATAATAGCAGACGGCCATGAACAGGGCACCGAACACAACACCCGGAACCATGCCGGCGAGAAACAGATCCGCGACCGAGACATTGCCGACGAAACCGTAGATAAGCATCGGAATTGAGGGAGGTATGATGATGCCGATCGTGCCGGCAGCAGCGACAAGCCCGGCCGCGAATGCCGTGTTGTAGCCCTCGCGAGACATGTTCTTGATCATGACGGAGCCGATGGCGGCGGAATCGGCAATGGCTGACCCGGAAATGCCGCCGAAAATCATCGAAGCGCCGACGACGACCATGCCGAGGCCCCCGGCCATGAAGCCGAATGCGGCGCGGGCAAAACCGATAATGCGCAGACCGACACCGCCGCGGCTCATCATCTCTCCGGCCACGATGAAGAGCGGAATGGCCAGGAAATGGTTCGGTTCCACTCCGCCAATGAAGTTCAGAAAGAGAGCCTGCAGTGGGTAGCCCAGATCGAAAACGATTATGGGCAGAACCGCCGTGATCAAAATGGCCCAGACCAGCGGTATGCCCAGGAAAACGGTAGTCAGAAAAACCGCGACAACAAAGAGAAGGATCATAGCAGGGCCTCTCCACCATCAGAATGGGTCGCATGCGGAACGACCGGGTTCCGCAGATCGAACGCCATGTTGTAAAGGTGAAAAACGAGCGTCAGGGCCATGCCAACCGGCATGGAGGCGTAAAGCAGACCGACGGGCCAGTAGAGTACCGTGGTTTTCTGAGCCCAGGTATGTAGAGAGATCTTGTATCCGGTATAGATCAGGCTGATCAGCAGGATGGCAATGATCACATCGATTGCGATGGAAAGAATGCGTTGTCCAATGACCGGAAACAGCTTTTCAACGATCTCGGTGACCCGCATGTGAGCACCGCGTGCCACCGCGGCCGCGCAGCCAATGAATGTGCTCCACAGCAGAAGGAAACTGGTAACTTCAAGCGACCACGCCAGGTCAAAACCTGCAAATCCTCTCAAAGAGGCATTGCAGAACACCAGTGTGACAATCGCAAAGCCGCCAAGCGCCAGACAAATGTCGACCAGATGGCTGAGCCAGCGCAGCACAGCCGGATAATGATCTCGGTAGTCCAAGGGTTTTCTCTTTTCAAGAAAGGGCCGGAACCTTCGGGCCGAGCCTTCCGGTTCCGGCAAGTTACGCTTCTAAAGGGCGATCAGTTCTGTGCCGGGAGCGCTTCTCTGATTGCCGCCGCGTCGGCCAGGATGTTGTCAACGGCTTCTTCGCCATAGACATCCTTGGCCTTGACGTAGACCGACTGCACCGCATCGCGAAACGGATCGATTTCCGGAACGCTGACGGTCGCGCCGTCTTCTGTCATTTCAGCAAGCTGGCTGTCGACCGAGCTCTTCACAAGCTCCCGGCTGAAGGCGGCAGATTCCGCGGCGGCCTTCAAAACGGCTTCCTTGTCTTCATCGGAGAAGGATTGCCAGGTTTTCTCGGCGATCGTCAACGGCAACGGGCTGTAGACGTGACGTGTCAGCGTGATGTTTGGAGCGACCTCGTAAAACCGCAGGGACTTGATCGTGTCGACAGGGTTTTCCTGTCCGTTGACGATACCCTGCTGAATGGAAAGATAGACATCCGTGATGGGCATGACGACGGTCTGAAATCCGATTGCTTCCATGGACCAACGGATCATATCGTTCGGGAAAACGCGCATTTTCATTGACTTGGCGTCTTCGGGAGATGCGAGCGGCTCGTTTGTTGTGAAACTGCGGAAACCCGCCTCCCAGGTCGACAGTACACGGAAGCCTTTTTCCGGAAGCTTCTGGAACTCGCCCTGTAGCCATTCCGAGTTGTCGTATAGCTCCCAGCCCTGTTCGTAAGTGTCTACCAGAAACGGCATCGCTGTCAGGTTGAGTGTCGGCAGATGCGTTGCGTAGCTGCCGGTTGCCGAAACTGTGAAATCAATGCCGCCTAGCTGGAGCATTTCAATCGCCTTCGGATCGTTGGCCAACTGGCCCGACGGGAAGATCTGTACCTCGTAGCGGCCGTCTGTGTATTCGGTGAGTTTTTCCGCAAACAGTTCTGCAGCTGCCTGACGGGAACCACCCGGATTATCCGTGTGGCTGAACCGCAGCGTTTCCATGGCAGATGCACCGCTCATTCCGGCAACCAGAACGGCAGCACTCAGAAGCAGGCGGCTCAAACTTTTCTTTTCCAGCATTTCAGTCTCCTCCCACGACCGCATTTCAGGTCGTATCAAATTGCACATTCATTTGCGTATACGCAATTCAATCCCTTGTCAACTTGGCGAATGTCGACTATCAAAAATGGAAGGCGGTCGATGGCGACCCCGAACGAAGCCGCACATGGCTGATGCCCTGCGATGTCGCAGAGGCGGGAGGATTTGAATCGATGAATAAGGGCGGCGAAACCTTGCGAGTGGCCTGTCTGGGGGCTGGCTATTTCGCGCAGTTTCACTATGAGGCCTGGCGGAAGAATGCGCGTGTGCGGCTGGTTGGAGCTTGTGATCGGGATCAGGAAAAGGCCCGGGCAACCGGGCTGACAGCTTTTGGTGATCTTGGCTCCATGCTGAAAATGGTGCGCCCCGATCTCCTGGACATCGTCACGCCGCCATCAAGCCACTTCAGCGCCATTGAGCTCGCCATCGAAAAGGGCGTGAGGGCGATTATCTGTCAAAAGCCGTTCTGCACATCGCTGGAGGAGGCAACACAGGCCGTTGCCCTGGCGAAGGATGCGGGAACCACAATTGTGGTTCACGAGAACTTTCGGTTTCAACCCTGGTACCGAACGATCAGACAGGCGCTCGATGAAGAACTTATTGGTACTGTTCTTCAATTGACCTTCAGACTTCGAACGGGCGACGGACAGGGGCCTCGGGCCTATCTCGACCGTCAGCCCTATTTTCAGGACATGCCGAAACTGCTGATCCACGAAACCGGTGTCCACTGGATCGACACGTTCCGGTTTCTGTTGGGAGAACCCGAAGCGGTCTATGCTGATCTGCGCAGGATCAATCCGGTGATCAAGGGTGAAGATGCCGGTTACTTCATATTCGATTACCCCGACGGGGTTCGTGCCTTGTTCGACGGCAACAGGCTCCTGGATCACGCGGCCGAAAACTGCCGGACAACACTGGGAGAAGCGCTTGTCGAGGGCACGAAAGGGACATTGTCGCTGGCAGGGGACGGGTCTGTCCGGCTTCGGCATTTTGCCGATCAGAAGGACACACTCCTGTTTGCTCCCCAGGCTTGGGAGGGGTTCGGCGGTGACTGCGTGAAGAATCTGATAGATCATGTCGCCAGTGGTCTTCTTGACGGAAGACCGTTGGAAAACGAGGCGCAGGACTATTTGAAAGTCATTGCGATTGAACAGGCGATTTACGAGTCGGATCGACTGGGACGGAAAATCCGGGAGTTTGCCAGTGCTTGAGGCACCAAAACCCAAAACAATCACGACACAGGCGATGGAGCAGATCCGCCAATTGATCTTTGACGGCGAATTGGCGGCCGGATCCGACCACCTGGAAAGCGAGTTGGCTGATCGCCTGGGCATGTCCCGCACTCCTGTTCGCGAGGCGACTTTGATGCTGGCACAGCAGGGATTGCTGGAAGTGCGTCCGCGCAAGGGGGTGCGTATTGCAACATTGTCGCTGAAAGACATGGAAGAGATTTATTCGGTCCTTACCGAACTGGAGAGCCTGGCGGCTGAAGAAGCCGCACAGGCAAGGTATTCGGATGAGGATCTGAGCGCACTGAAGCAATCTATCGAAGCAATGGATGACGCTCTCGGGCGCGAGGATCTGGAAGCCTGGGCGATCGCCGACAATGCCTTTCATGAGGAGCTGGTGCGCCTTGGCGGCAACTCCCGTGTTCAATCGATCGTTTCCATGATGGCCAATCAGGTCCGCCGCGCACGTGCCATGACGCTGTTTATCCGGCCCTTGCCGGTCAAATCCAATGAAGACCATCGCGCTGTCTATGATGCGATCAAAAAAGGCGAGGCTGCCCATGCGCGGGAGTGCCACAGAAGTCACCGGCAGCACGCAAGGGAAGTGCTGATCGACCTTTTGAAGAAACACAAGCTGTTCCAGCTTTGAACATGTCGTGGCAATGGGCTTTTGCCCTCGCGGTCTCTCGCGTGCGGCCGAGTGGTTGTGGCCGAAAGAACTCAGAACAACCAGAACAGCAGAAAACGCTCCTGGAACTTTAATTATTCTAAGAGACGTCAAGATAATGTCGCTGTAATTGATACAACACGTGAAAATCGAAATTATTCCAATAAGTAAATAAAAAGAAAATAAACGATATTTTTCACCTTTCTGCCTGAATCTCGCGAGAGTGTGTCCTGGTTTTCTTCCAGGGTAAAAAACAGGGCAGGTATCATGTTCACGCGAGCCAATCGCCAGCTTGGAATACTATCAATCCTCTTATTGGCAGGGATAGCAGTTCCAGGCTTCGCAGAAGAGCCGGATAAGGTCGACCAGAAGCACCTGAATTCATTGGTGAAGGAGGATCCGCAAGCAGCCTTCATTGAGGCATTTGAAGCCGGTGATGAACTCACGGAAGCATCCTTTTCCGCCGAGCGCGGGGTCGGAGCAAAAGTCAGCCAGGATGGTCGACGGTTTACGCGAATGCCGCGCGCGGACCTGCAGGCCTTTGGCGAATGGACGACCCATCTGCCGGAGCGCGAAGCCGGACCGGTCGCCCAATCCTGTATCTCCTGCCATTCGGCACCCTATGCGAATGGTGCAGGAGCCAATCCGCTCAACGGTATTGTCGATCCGCTCCACTCGGGCGACCCCTCGAAATTTCTTCATCGCAACACGCCGCATCTGTTTGCACTTGGCGCGGTTCAGCGGATCGCTGAGGAACTGACTGCTGAACTGAAGTCGCAAGAAGACACTTTGAAAAAGGAAGTCTGCACACTCAACCAAAGCGCCTCGATCAATCTGACTGCAAAGTCGGTCAATTTCGGAACGCTTTCCGCACACCCGATGCGTGATCCGCAATCGGGGATTTGTGTGGCGGAGTTTGACCGCAGTGGAATTGAAGGTGTTGATGAGGACCTTGTCGTCAAAATGTTCGGTTGGAAGGGGACGCATGCCACGATCCGCAGTTTCACCCGGCACGCTGCGCATAACGAGCTTGGCATGCAGTCGGACGAGCTTGTCGGGACGCATGATGGCGATCACGACGGTGTAACGGGAGAGCTGTCCGTCGGCGACCTGACCGCGTTGGCCGTCTACATGGCCGCTTTGGAGCGACCGATTTCGAGGTTGGAGCTTCACGAGCATGGGCTGATGCAGCTTGAGCCGGACGAAAAGGCGCGGATCGAATTGGGCCGTGAGAAATTCACCGAAGCCAAATGCGACGGTTGTCATGTCCCGGTCATGAAAGTCTCCACGCCGATTTTCACCGAACCGAGCCTTCAGGACGGATTTCGCGAAGATGTACTGCCATCCGGCCAGAAAGCGATTGATGCCGGACTGTCGCGCGACACGGCCATCTGGTTCGATCTCACCAAGGATTCACCCAACAATCACGTCGAGACCAAGAGTGGTGAAATGTTGAATCTCGGCGTGTTTCCGAGGGCAGAGGACGGATCCGCACTGATTGCGTGGTACTCGGATTTCAAGCGCCATGACATGGGTGAGAAACTGCGCGATCCCGTCGATGCTCATGGGTTCGGTGCATCTGTCTGGCCAACAGCTTCTTTGGCTGGTGTTGGCTCGACCGGACCGTGGCTGCACGACGGCAATGCAACAACGTTGAACGAGGCAATTCTCGCTCATGGCGGTGAAGCTGAAGAAAGCCGAATGGCTTACGAAGAACTTGTCGAGGAGGATCGCGCCGCCATCGTGGCCTTTCTGGAGAACCTGATCATCATCGATCTGGACCCAGAAGACGAGGAAGAAGATCACGCAGCGTCTCCGGAACCGGTGCGCGCGCAGAAGACGACTTTGGCGGTGAACGTCATTCCACCGGTAAAACCGTGACCTGATCGACCGCATGGGAAGGATATGACGGCCAGTTCGCTGAACTGGCCGTTGTTTCATTTATGTGTCATCCCTGCGAAAGCAGGGATCCAGTAGACACCGAGCCTTGCGGCTCACGCTGATGCCCGGGTTGCTGGATCGCGGATTTGTGCTGACGCTTCGTCCTTGATGAAAATCGCGAAGCGCAGCGCCGTTCGCAAACAGGAACCCGTCACCCTGCCTGCCAGACCTTGATCGCTTCAACCGGGTAAAGCAGCATCAGAACGTTCAGCGTGAGATCGTCCCGGATCACCCACAGAGCCAGTAATTCAAAGACAATTGCCGTGAGGATCGTGACCCAGACCGGCATCCGCCAGGCGAAGAAGAAGCCAAGTAACATCCAAAGGATATCGAAGACGGAATTGAGCACACTGTCGCCCGTATAGCCAACGGCTATGGTCGCTTCACGGTAACGGTCGATTATCCACGGGCTGTTCTCTGCTACTTCCCAGGCGGCTTCAATGAAGATCGCTCCAAGTGCGCGCTCGCCAACGGTCCATTTACGGAACAGCAGCCACAGCACCCAGTAGAATATGAAGCCATGGATGATATGGGAGAACGTATACCAGTCGGCGATGTGCTGCGATGAGCAGCCGAAAGGAAATTCAGACGGCAATCCGCAACGGATGGGTGACAGACAAGGACGGCAATCGCCTGAAGGCTGACAGCAAATCGGCGATCGAAACGAGATAGGGGAGGT
>NZ_JAILWL010000353.1 GCF_025698965.1 Roseibium sp. | reverse complement strand
GTACCCTGCCTTCTAGTGTCTTTTTCAACGGATTTGACCGATTGGCGCATGGGTGGGATTCGCGAACTTTCCTTGGGGAAACGCCGAACCAGGTCTTCACTGCTCTTGAGAACGTGCTGAGTTCGGAAAAACCCAGCAGATAGGCGATTTCCTTCATGGGCAGATCTGTTCTGCAAAGATAACGCTCTGCCGCCGAACGACGGATTTCTTCGCTGAGTTTGCGAAAACTTGTTCCCTCTTTCTCCAAAAGACGTTGAACCGCGCGCTGCGACATCCCCAGTTTGCCGGAAATTTGCGGAAGAGTACTGGCTCCATGAGAAAGATTGGAGGCGACTTCATTGGCAATTCTGGATAGCGGCGATTCCATTTGCCCGAATTTGTCCATCTCACCCGAGGCGGCTTTCAGGATGATTTCGTAAAGATGGCTGTCATTGCGGCGCAAAGACCGGGAAAGCAGCGACCGTGGAAAGGAGATGCGGTTATACGGTGCACCGAAAATCAGACGACCCTGATACTTTTTCTGAAATGCCGAAGTGTGAGTGGGAGGCACCGTAGCAAGTTCGATAAGGATCGGTGGTACCTGCATGTCCAGGGCATGTTCCAATTGCTGCGTCGCCCAGCCAATACGGGCAAACATGTTTTGCCGCCATTCGCCACGGCCTTCCAGGATGGGCCATTCCACGTATCCACCGGTTTCGGTTTCCTCGAACACCATCCTGTAGGCATTCGTCCGGATCGGGATGAATTTCACCCAGGCCTGACAGGCTTCCCTCAGACTGGGGGCACAGGCGAACAGATAATCGAAGATAGAGAAACAGCCGATATCGACATTGTTGAATATGTCGAACATTGCGGCATCGTCATCCAGATGGGCTGCCACATGTTCAAATACGCCGTGCCATGCCGTGATGGGGACGATCCCTTCCGGGTCTTCCATGCTTGCAAGGTCAAAGTTGTAACGCTTTGCGATGCCGGGCCAGTCCAAATCTTCATTTGAACAAATATCGCGCAGGACACGAAAAACGTCCGCGCGTGCCCATTCGCCTTCAAGCGGCATTTGGTTCTCCAGCCGACACGTGCACTTTTGTTTGGCGAACTGTGCATGACCAGGCGGCCCGGATCAAGTTACGTCGTATTTTGCTAACATCTAATATGCTGAATATAGAATATATGAAGCACCGCCTCCCGGAGGAAGGCGGTGCTTCGGAGGCCTTAAGCAGCGTCTTTTTCGCTGACTTCGGCGTGCGGCGGGAATTTGCCGTAGAACGTGGCGTTTTCTTTCGCCATATCTCTCAAGAGCTTGTTCGGCTTGAAGCGCGGGCCCCACTTCCTGGTGAACTTCTTGCAAAGTTCAACAAAGGCCGGTGTGCCCATCATGTCGATGTAGCTGAGTGTTCCACCGCTATAGGGGGCAAAGCCAAAGCCCAGGATTGAACCGACATCGGCTTCCCGAACATCCGTGAGGCATTTCTCCTCAAATATCCGTGCCGTTTCAAGGGCCTGCATCACCAGAAGACGTTGTTTCAGTTCTTCAATGTTGAAGCTCTCGGCGGATTTCGGCTGGCCGACAACATCCGGAATGCCCGGCCAAAGGCTCTTGTCCTTGCCCTTGTAGTCGTAAAACCCCTTGCCGTTCTTGCGGCCGAAGCGTTCCTGCTTGACCACCATTTCCTCAAGGATATTGTCCAGGGGGCCTTCGACATATTTGACGCCGAGATCCTTGCGTGTTGCGGAAACGATTTTCCAGGCGAGATCGAGAGCCACTTCGTCGCCAAGCGACAACGGGCCAACCGGCATCCCGGCCATTTTACCGGCATTTTCAATCATGGCGGCCGGAACACCATCTGCCAGCATCATCAGGCCTTCGCGGATATAGGTCATTACCACGCGGGACGTGTAGAAGCCGCGACTGTCATTGACGACAATCGGTGTTTTCTTGATCGCCTTGATATAGTCGAGAGCCATAGCGAGCGCCCGATCGGACGTGCGCTTGCCCAAAATGACTTCCACCAACATCATCTTGTCGACAGGCGAGAAGAAGTGAATACCGATGAAATTCTTCGGCCGTTTTGAAGCCTGGGCCAATGATGTGATCGGCAATGTCGAGGTGTTGGAGGCATAAATGGCGCGGGACTTCATCACCGCCTCGGCCTTTTCGGTCACCACCTTTTTGATCTCGCGATCCTCAAACACAGCTTCGATGACCAGATCGCAATCAGCCAGCGCTTCATAATCGGCAGTGGCCGTGATCTTCGACAGAAGCTTTTCCTTCTGTTCTTCGGTTGCCCGGCCACGCTTGATAGCCTTGCTGATCAGTTCGTCCGAATGCGCCTTGCCCTTGTCGGCAGCTTCCTGGTCTCGATCGATCAGGACGACATCGATGCCGGCCTGTGCCGTGACATAGGCGATCCCGGCACCCATGAACCCGGCACCCAGTATGCCGATTTTCTTGATCTTGTTCGGGCGTTGGTCAACCGGACGGCGGGCCAGTTTGTTCAGCTCCTGCATGGAAACAAACAGCGAGCGGATCATGTTGGCCGCTTCCGGTGTCTGAAGCACCTTGGCGAAATAGCGACTTTCCACCTGGAGGGCGAGATCCATCGGCAGCTGCAGGCCCTCGACAACCGCATGAAGCAGATAGCGGGCTCCCGGATAGTTGTCGAAAGTCTCTCGCCTGTAGATCGCATTGGCTGCCGGCCAGAACTGGAAACCTGCCGGGGAATAGATTTTGCCGTTCGGCAGCTTGTAGCCCTTTTTGTCCCAGTCCTTGACCGGGTCGAGGCCCGCCTTCAGCATCTTCTTGGCAGCGGCAACCAGTTTGCGAGTTCCGGTAACTTCGTCCACCAGCTTCATCTGCTTGGCCTGGGGTGCGCGCAGAGTCCGTCCCTGAAGCAGGAATTGCATTCCCTGCTGACCATCGGTCATGCGCATCACACGCTGCGTACCACCGGCCCCCGGGAAAAGGCCAACCTTGACCTCAGGCAGACCCATTTTCAGGCCCTCGTCGACGACCCGGCCGTGACAGGCAAGGGCCAGTTCCGTTCCGCCTCCCATGCAGGTTCCGGCAACTGCGGCGACAAACGGTTTGCCGCAGGTTTCAAGTTTGCGATAGACCTGTGTCAGCTTGCGGGAGCCTTCGAAAAGCGCTTTGGCAGCCGCTTCCGGGTCCTTGCTGCGCTGGATGTGGAAGTCCTTCAACAGTCCTTCCAGCATGGTCAGGTCCGCCCCGCCGGAAAACGCCGATTTGCCGGATGTGATGACCGCGCCTTTGATGGCATCGTCGCCAACCACCTGGTCGATGATCTGGTCCAGTTCATCCATGACTGAAAGGTCGATTACATTCATCGACTTTTCCGGCATATCCCAGCTGATAACGGCAAGGCCGTCTTCGTCGGTTTCGATTGTGAAATTCTTGTAGCTCATTTGAAAATCCTCCTCGGATCAAGCGTCGCTTGAGCAGGCAGTCTGCAATGGATGGAGTGTTGCGCTGCCGACTCTGTAATTCGCTCGCCTGTATTTGGTCTCGGAGCCGTCGAACGGCATCATCCAGCTTTCTTCCGCTGCGATCGATCTGTGTTCGAGGCTCTTGGGTACGACATGCCTGTCTCCGGTTCTCAGGACGACGTTGTCCCGGGCGCGGCAGCAAATGGTCAGGCTTTCCTGGACGAGGTAAAATTCGACCTCGTTTTTGTGGTCATGCCAGACGAATTTGCCATTCAACTTGGCAAGTTGGTCGCTCTGATCAACGACTTCGGACACCACACGGGAGAACCAGCGGTCGTTGGTCTGCGCAAACTCCTTGTCGGTAGTGCCGAGCATGGATCAGACCCGTTCGATAACGGTAGCCGTACCCATTCCCGCACCGATGCACAAAGTGACCAGAGCGGTGTTGAGATCGCGGCGTTCCAGTTCATCGAGGACCGTGCCCAGGATCATTGCACCGGTTGCGCCAAGAGGGTGACCCATGGCAATTGCACCGCCATTGACGTTGACGGTCTCGGGGTCAAGGTCAAATGCCTGCTGATAGCGCAGAACCACCGAGGCAAAAGCTTCGTTGATTTCGATGAGGTCGATATCCTTCATCTCCATCTTGGCGTTTTTCAAGAGCTTTTCAGTTACGTCCACCGGACCTGTGAGCATCAAGGCGGGTTCTGAGCCGATGTTGGCAAACGCCTTGATCCGGGCGCGCGGCTTCAGCCCGGAGGACCGGCCGGCCGTGCTGGAGCCGATGAGAACTGCGGCGGCTCCGTCGACAATGCCTGACGAGTTACCCGCATGATGCACGTGCCTGAGGGACTCGATTTCCGGATGTGCCTGAATGCCGACGGCGTCGAAACCGCCCATGCTGCCCATCAGCTCAAAGGATGGATTGAGCGAGGCGAGAGATTGCATGTCGGTTTCCGGCCGCATGTGTTCGTCACGGTCGAGGATGGTAATGCCGTTAATGTCTTTGACAGGTACGACCGATTTGGAAAAGCGGCCTTCTTCCCAGGATTTTCCGGCGCGTTTCTGACTTTCCACCGCATAGGCGTCGCAGTCGTCCCGTGTGAACCCGTACTTGGTCGCGATCAGGTCGGCGGAAACACCTTGCGGCATGAAATAGGAAGGGATCGCCACCTGGGGTTCGATCGGCCATGCACCGCCCGAGGCGCCAATGCCGACACGGCTCATGCTTTCCACGCCACCGGCGATGACCAGCTTGTGCTGACCGGCCATCACCTGAGCCGAGGCCATGTTGACCGCATCCAATCCAGAGGCGCAGAAGCGGTTGATCTGCATGCCTGGAACCGAAGTATCGTAATCAGCGGCGAAAACGGCAGCGCGAGCAATATCGCCGCCTGCTTCCCCGACCGGATCCACACATCCCAGAACAACGTCGTCCACCTTGGCAGTGTCGATGTTGTTGCGGTCGCGAATGGATTCCAGCGCCGTTGCCGCCAGCCGTACGGACGGCACTTCGTGCAGCGAACCGTCCTTTTTGCCGCGGCCGCGCGGGGTCCGCACGTGATCATAAATATAGGCTTCAGGCATCAGATCCTCCTCTAGATCAGATCAGTGTTACTTTGCATCCGGCATTGGGTGGCCGGGCATGAGGTCATAAGGATGTTTCCAGCCGGGCAGGGCCTTGATGCGGTCCAGCCAGGCGATGACTTGGGGGTAGGGCTCAAAATCGATACCGGTTTCGTCCCGTACGTAGAGATAACTGCACAACGACAGATCGGCGGTTGTCGGCCTTGTCCCGATGGCGAATTCGTTCTTCTGGAAATGCTTGTTCAGAATGGCAAGCGCACCTTTCGCCCGTCCATCGATGAACTTGGTCACGTCGTTTTCTCCGGTCTTGGCAAGTGAACGCATGAACCGCAGCGGGCCGATCATTCCGGAGACCTTCTGGTTATCGAAAATGGTCCAGCGCAGGATTTCGCGGCGCTCGTCGTCATTTTCCCAGCCGAACTTGCCGAACTGCTCAACCAGGTAATCCAGAATGACGCCAGATTGGGTCAGGATATTTGTGCCCTGGACCAGAACCGGAACTTCACCCATTTCGTTCAAAGTGCTGCGAAACTCTTCAGTCCGGGTTTCCCCGTTGAAGAAATCGACCCACTTGGGTTCCCAATCGGCACCGCACAGTTCCAGCATCAAGGCTGCCTTGTACGAGTGCCCGGACTGGGCCATGCAATGAAGAACGTATTCAGCCATAACTTGAAATCTCCCTGGCAAATCGAATCCGGCGAGAGCCTACACCGGGCAGTATCGATTTGCTTGGGTTGATTTCCGGCCCGGCGGGAACCGGGCCGGGTGGGATCAGAACGCCTCGGCGTCAATGGACATCATGGTTTGTGAACCGGAAGAAATCCGGGCCAGGTGAGCTGCGGTTTCAGGCATCGTCCGTTCCATGAAGAACGTGCCGAAGACAAGCTTGTTTTCCAACCATTCTGTCTTGTCGCCAGCACCTTCGCCGAGCTGTTCCTTGATGGTTTTGGCCATCTTGGTCCACATGTATCCGAGCGCCACCAGCCCGAAGAGATGCATATAGTCAACCGACCCGGCTCCGGCGTTGTCCGGGTTCTTCATGGCATTGTTCATGAACCACATTGTGGCCGCCTGAAGGTCGTCGGCACCTTTTTTCAAGGGGCCGGTGAACGCAGCAAGATCTTCGTTGTCCTTGTTTTCTTTCAGGAACGTATTGACTTCATTAAAGAAACTCATCACGGCGCGGCCCCCGTCGGCAGGCAGTTTACGGCCGACAAGGTCCAGCGCCTGAATTCCATTGGCGCCTTCATAGATCATGGCAATGCGGGCATCGCGGACAAACTGTTCCATACCCCATTCTGCGATGTAACCGTGACCGCCATACATTTGCTGGGCATTCACGGTATTGGCAAATCCGGTGTCGGTAAGAACACCTTTTAGGACAGGGGTCATCAGTCCCATCATGTCATCGGAAAACTGCTTTTCCTTTTCATCTTCGGAACGATGGGAGACATCGCCATGCAAGGCTGTCCAGATAATAAGGGCACGTGCAGCTTCGTTGAAGGACCGGATCGACATCAGGGTACGGCGCACATCCGGATGGACGATGATCGGATCAGCCGCTTTGTCGGGGTTTTTCGGACCCGTCAGAGAGCGGCCCTGCAGACGGTCCTGCGCATAGGTGACCGCGTTCTGATAGGCGACTTCGGACTGGGAGAGGCCCTGAACAGCCACGCCTAGGCGGGCTTCATTCATCATGGTGAACATGGCCCTCAAGCCCTTGTTCTCCTCGCCGACAAGCCAGCCGGTGGCATTGTCATAATTCATGACACAGGTTGAATTGGCGTGAATGCCCATCTTGTGTTCGATCGAGCCGCAGGAAACGCCGTTGTTGTCACCGACCGATCCGTCTTCCGCCACCTGGTTGCGCGGCAC